>JAHEZA010000627.1 GCA_023251335.1 Chitinophagaceae bacterium
TTACCAGGCCTTTTACGGTATGATTTTGCGCTGATGCCAACACGCCGCAAAGCATTAGCACCATAAAAAGTGATAGAAATTTTCTCATGTGTGTTATTTGATTAGTGATTTACAAATGTAGGTTTCAGAAAATGAAACGCCAAAAAAATGTTAATTGGTAATAATTTTTACTCTACAATGACAACTTTACACCTCGTTTTGCTGCTTTGGAGATAAAATATTTTTTTATGTGATTGTTTTACATCATATAAGAAAAACAGACTGAGCTTACAAAATAGACGAGGCCGCCTTTGCAGCCATCCCAAGCGATTATTAATTGCTCAAATTGATTTCCATCGGCTAAGTCTATTCTTTAAAATAAAAGGAGGCCCATTGAAGCGCCTCCTTTACTATTAAATCTCTATTTTCTAATTTTTATCAAACCAAAGTTTTGTAGTTACCTCATCACCGCCGATTGCCGATGCAGCCGCTGTATAGCTGTCAGGGTTCACTACTTGCTCGTTCTGAGAATATTGCAAACGCGTTGGGAAAGTTGACTTTGCAGCTACAGGCGGAGGCACGATGCCCACCCCAGGCACATCCAGTCTTCGCATTTCTTCCCATCCCTGGATGGGCTCATTATACAAGCCAATCCATTTTTGAAATCCTACCTTTTGCTTCCAGTCACCCGCTGCAGTAGCGTAAGCCACCGCCGGTTTTGCCAGATATGCGTCAGCTTCTGCCGCCGTTCCATTCCACCATTCAATGGATGCTTTAATTGCATTATTATAATGCTCCGCTGCTGTCCCTGTAACGTTATAGCCGCGCTCTTTGGCTTCTGCCCGGAGGAATTCGACTTCAGAATATCCCATGATAATCTGCGGGAAAGTTTGTTGTACCATTTGTTCACTTGGCTTTGAATACAAAGTGAAAGTACCGTTCTGCCCAATCACACTTCCCGCCTGAACGCCATCATTATTTGGCCGGAAATACAAGGGAAGGCGAGGGTCGCCCAAAGCTATCAACTGATCCATAAGAGGTTTACCCGCTATCATGTCCTGACGGCCACTTTGAACAAGATCAACCCATAACGGATTCGCATTTACAGCTTCAGGCAGGAAAGACATCTGCGCATTATCCGCCAAATCTGAAAAAGCATTTGCATCGGCCGCCTCGAAGGTGCTTTTTGATAAACCGGCATCAGAGTCAGCAATGGTCATTGATAACCTGAGTAATAGTGAATTAGCAAATTTTTGCCATGCTGCTACGTTGCCCTGGTATATTACATCCTGGCCACTCGTAATTCCTGCGTTAGACGGATCCAAAGCTGAGGCATCAGCCTGAAGACGTTTAATCAAATCGTCAAAGACCGTTTTTGCATCGTCATACTTTGGAAATGGATTCGCATCATCTAGCGCTTCTGTGTAGGGTACGTCGCCAAAAGTAGTCGTAAGAAAATAGTAAGCACAAACTGCCATAATATCTACCTGGGCTAATTTGTTTTTTCTTTCCGCATCTGTAATCAAGTTGTCTTCAGTAATAATCTTTGTCGCTTCTTTCAAATTTGCAAGAATGCTTCGATAACCTGTGTTCCAAAGGCCATCCGGAATGCGCCGCGTTGTAAAGTCATATTGTGGCTCATCCTGGTATGTGGTAGCGGCCCAATGGCCCACAGTGAATCGGAATACATTCGTGTTTACGTTAGATGTGGCAAGTGTTCGAACATATAAAATAACAGCATTCGAGAACAACGTCTCACCTGGAACGTTTTGTGCGTGTTTAGTATCCTGGTTAAAACGAGTGATATCTTTCGTGCACGATAAGGCGCCGGTCAACAGGAAAACCATTAATATTATTGATAATTTTTTCATTTGAATTAAATTTAAAATTGGAGTTTTAAGTTAACACCGATAGAACGGGTAGTAGGGTATGCACCACTTTGGTATCCCTGTATATTACCTGCCGAAAGGTTTTCTTCAGGATCTGAATAAGGTATATGCTTGGAAATAATCCAAAGATTTCTTCCATACACACTTAAGTCTATTCCGGTCAATACTTTTGTTTTTATAACCAGCGACTTGGGAAGAGAATATGATAATACCGCTTCTCTTAATTTGACATAGCTGGCATCATAAACAAATGCTTTAGCAGGATTTTGAGAATAACCATACGTTCCATACACATTCTCTACCCTTTTTGTATTTGGTTTGCCATCAGCAGTTACC
>JAHEZA010000149.1 GCA_023251335.1 Chitinophagaceae bacterium
TAATTCTTTTGAAAATCTTTATCTAAAAAGCTATAATCAAACGGTTCATTTGCATTTAAGCTGTGCCACGTATTTTTTATAGATTGTAATGCTGAATTCATGTTGGCGGATTTTAGATGCACAATCATATAATTGTATAAGGGCGGCGTATTTAGCTGAAAACCATAAGGCTTTATTGGTAAATGAAGGTCTTCAAAATGAAAATCTTTTACCACACCAATGATCTTAAAATTGTAAGTCTTATCACTAAAAGTAAAATGGAGGTTTTGGTTTACCGCTTTTTCCGCACTTGGGAAGCCCAGCGTTGTCACCGCAGTTTCATTCAGCACAATAGTGCCTGATGTATCTTCAGGATAATCATCTGAATATAATCGTCCGGCAACAGGTTTTATTTCTAATGTTTGTAAAAGTCCGGGATCAATATAATTCATCTTTACATCTTTTCCCTGTTGCATGCTTTCGCCGTCTTTATAAAAAATATTATCAGCAACGTTGCTGATGCCGGGGTAATATAAAGATGCGCCTACGTTAGCAACGCTGCCTTGTTTTAGTAATTCATCTTTAAAAGAATGATATATTTTTTTTGCATTTTCGCTGCGCAGCGGAATTATTACCTGTTGATTTTGAGCAAAGCCAAGATTGGCAGAACGCAGAAATTTCATCTGGCCGGCGATTACAACTGAAGCAATTATCAACACTACCGAAATAATAAATTGGAATATTACCAGGCCTTTGCGCAGCGCCACTGCGGATAATGAATTGGAGAATTTTCCTTTTAAAACTTTTGCCGGTTTAAAAGAGGATAAATAAAATGCCGGGTAGCTGCCCGCAATTAATCCGGTGATGATGGATACTAAAATGAAAACGCCAATAAAAAGAGAGTGATTTGAAAAAGTAAGCGTAAGATTTTTATCAGCTACTGAATTAAATAAAGGCAATAATAATCTGGTAACAATAAATGCAAGAACAAACGCGAGCACGCTCATTAAAACTGACTCGCCAAGAAATTGTGTTACCAGCCATTTTCTTTCTGCGCCCAATACTTTCCTGATGCCCACTTCTGACGAGCGTTTGGAAGATTGCGCCGTAGCAAGATTCATAAAATTTATGCAGGCAATTAATAATGTTAATAACGCGATCGAGCCAAGAATATATAAATAGGTTTTGCTTCCTCCGGGAGTTACATTATTTTTCACATCTTCATCTAAATGAATTTTCGTGAGCGGTACTAAAAATTGTTTCTTATTAAATCCAACTGCTTTTAAATCTTTGCCCGCGTATTTTTCAAGAAAGGATGGAAACTTTGATTGCAGTTGTTTTGCACTGGCACCTTGCTTTAACTGCAGATAGGTAAAAAACATATTATTAGTAGCCAGGTTGCCCGCTTGTCTTTTTATCATATCTGCCATGTCTCCGCCTTGCATGCTCATAAAAAAACGGCCATCAATATGCGAAGGTTTATCAATCGGTTTGAACACACCTGTAATCAGAAAATCATGATCGCCATTGCTGCTGCTGCTTACATGAATTACTTTATTCAACGCTGGCGTATTGCCAAAAAGTTTTTTGGCAATTTCCTGGTTCAACACAATCGTGTTCGGATCATCCAATGCAGTTGCAGGATTACCTTCAATAAAATCATAAGTAAACATTCTGAAGAAAGTAGAATCTGCCAGGTAGCCTTTTGATTCATAAAATGATTTGGCCGCGTTGCCATTTTTATTATACTGCAAAAGCGTTTTATCTTCGGAATATAACGCGCCAAGCCTTGTAGTTTGCTTAATTTCAGGAAAAACATCTTTCATCATTTCTCCCATGGCGGCGGGCGTATTGGGCAATTTTTTAAAATTTCCTAACCCGGTAAATTCAGTTCCTAACTGGTAGATCGAATCTGCATTCTTTTGATATTTGTCGTAGCTCGTTTCATTTAAAATGTATAAGGAAATAAGCATGATGCAAACAAGGCCGGCGCATAAGCCAAAAATATTGATGAAGGAAAAAGTTCTGTTCTTCATCAGGTTGCGCCATGCGATTTTGAAATAGTTTTTTATCATCTGATAATGTTTATGATTTTACTATCGTATTAACATAAAGAATTGAGCCATATATTTTTCTATTGATTTTCAATATTTTAAATTTTAGGATAAAATAAACCTGTACGGTTTTGATACACCTTGTGTTTCGTTTTGATACAAAATCTTTTTGTCTTTAAAAGCCCTGCAGTAAACAGGGTAATATTGAAGATTTTTGTTTTGAGGTGTCAGTGGTCTTTTTAAGCTTCGTATTGCCAACAGTAAACCAACTTTTAAGAAGAATTTTTATTTTTTCAAAATATTGAATAGGTGCAGCAAAGGATTTGACTTACTGTATCCAGTGCTAACAAATGGTTTAATTTTACATTTATGAACGATGATTTTTTGAATAAGAAATTACAGGAACGAATTGATGCGAATGCTTTACGCTCTTTAAAATTAATTAAAGGCCCCAATGATCATACAACAATTGATTTTTGCAGCAACGACTATCTTGGCATTGTAAAAAATAAACTGATTGAAAAAGAAATTAGTCCAGACTTATCTCACGGGAGCACCGGCTCAAGACTGCTTTCAGGCAATTATGAGTTGATTGAAAAAACGGAGAAATTTATTGCTGATTTTCACGAGGGAGATGTTGGGCTAATTTTTAATTCGGGTTATGATGCCAACACAGGATTATTGAGTTGCGTTCCGCAAAAAAATGATGTGATTATTTATGATCAGCTCAGCCATGCTTCTTTGCGTGATGGAATTCGTTTGTCCTTTGCAACCGCTTTTTCGTTTTTGCATAATGACGTGAACGACCTGGAAAAAAAGTTATCTTCTGTAAGTGTGGATGCGCAAAAATTTGTCGTAACAGAAAGTGTTTTTTCTATGGATGGTGATTTTGCACCACTACTAGAAATAGCCGCTCTTTGCGAAAAGTATTCTGCTGCGTTGATCGTGGACGAAGCGCATGCCACAGGCGTGATAGGAGAAAAAGGTGAAGGGCTGGTTCAGAAATTAAATCTGCAAAAAAAATGCCTTGCCCGCATTCATACTTTCGGAAAAGCGTGTGGCGCACATGGCGCTATTGTGCTGGGTTCTGAAAAGCTAAAGCGATATCTAATTAATTTTTCGAGACAATTTATTTACAGCACCGCATTGCCAGCTTCATCGGTGGCCGCTATTGCTGCTTCATACAACCTGTTTCCCGCTAAGGCGGAAGAAAGAAATCACATTAATCAATTGATCAGCATTTTTAAAAATTCCAATATTAAATTTAAAATACTACCTAGCGAAACGCCAATTCAAATTGTTATAATTCCCGGGAATGAAGAAGTGAGAAAAATAGCCCACACTTTACAGGAAAATAATTTTGATATTCGTCCGATCCTTTATCCAACAGTTCCAAAAGGGCAGGAAAGGTTAAGGATTGTGATGCATGCATTTAATACTGAAGAAGAGGTGAGAAAGATGATACATTTATTAATGTAAAAAATAGATTTGCATAATGAGATTAAAGGAAAAAAGATACAATAAGAAGAATAGATTACTAACCTTTTGATAGGAAACCTTAGTAGAACCTGATAAAGCTAAATAGATGTTTCGTACTAAGATTGTTGGACGCTCATTATGTTTAAGTTTGCGCTTATGCTACATAATCTTGTGAGTTTATCCACATAAAATTCAAGATAATATAAAATTCCGGGGATTTAATTTCCGAAATTTGCTCAATTATCACATTAGCAAATCAGCACATTAGCATATTAATGAATGAAACATTTAAAATCACTAAACAAATATTTCTGGAAATATAAATGGCTTTTTTTCCTGGGGATCATATTTATTGTGCTGTCGAATTACTTCAGAATACTGGCGCCGCAGGTTACTAAATATGTCTTGAATACAGTTGAGGTTAGCCTAAGTCATAATAATCCGGATGTGATTAGAAAAACTGCTACTCACTACGACCCATTGGTAAACCTATTTGTTCGAAAACTTAATACAGATAATTCCTCGTACAAAACGAAAGTTCTTTATTCGGGCATTACCTTGTTAGTACTTGCACTTATCAGCGGGCTCTTTATGTTCCTGATGCGCCAGACCATTATCGTAATGAGCCGCCACATTGAGTATGAACAAAAGAATGAAATCTTTAAACACTATCAAACTCTGGATACGCATTTTTATAAAACCCACAATACCGGCGACCTGATGAACCGGATATCGGAAGATGTGAGTCGCGTGCGCATGTATGTAGGGCCCGCAGTAATGTATTTAATCAACCTGGCAGCTACGATTGGATTTTCAGTTACTTACATGGTCAATGAAAATAAAGAACTGACGCTTTATGTGCTGGCGCCATTGCCCATATTGGCTTTTACGATTTATTACGTGAATACGATCATTAACCACAAAGCTGATAAAATACAAAGGTTGCTTTCCGATCTCACCACCAACGCGCAGGAATCTTATTCGGGAATAAGGGTGATAAAATCTTTTGTCCAGGAAAAAGCGATGCTGGGTTTTTTTGAAAAGAACAGCGAAGAATACAGAACCCATTCTATTTCGCTTGCCAAAACGGAAGCCATTTATTTTCCGTCAATGGGTTTGCTGATTGGGCTGAGCACATTGATCACTATTTTGATTGGAGGTATTTATGTAATCCAGGGAAGTATAGGCGTGGGCGTTATCGGTGAATTCATCATGTATGTCTTACTGCTTACTTTTCCGGTAAGCGCCATCGGTTGGACAGCCAGTATGATTCAACGGGCAGCTACCTCACAACGACGTATAAACGAATTTTTAGACACATCACCTTCCATAAAAAGTAAAAAGGAAGCGAAAGAAATAACGTTGAGAGGAAATATAGAATTTAAGAAGGTAGATTTTATTTATCCTCATACGGGCATCCACGCGATAAAAGATTTTTCACTTAAAATAAATAAAGGTGAAAAGGTAGCCGTGATAGGAAAGACAGGCTCGGGAAAATCTACCATTGCACAGTTATTGCTGCGGATGTATGATTCACAAAAAGGGGAGATATTGTATGACGGAATTGATATAAAAGATTTTGAATTAAAATCGCTCAGATCGCAGATAAGTTATGTACCCCAGGATGTTTTTTTATTTAGCGATTCGGTAGAAAATAATATAGGGTTTGCCTTGAAGGATCCTGATAAAGATAAAGTAATAGCTGCCGCCCGAAGCGCTGTAGTAGCGAAAGAGATTGACCATTTTCCCGGTAAATATCAAACGATGATAGGAGAGCGTGGTGTTACGTTGAGCGGTGGACAGAAACAAAGAATCTCTATTGCCCGTGCTTTAATAAAAGAGCATGAGATAACCATATTTGACGATTGTCTGAGTGCGGTGGATGCTAAAACTGAGAATGAAATTATTTCTAATCTGTATGAATACCTGCACAAGAAAACGGCTATTATTATTACGCACCGGATTTTTTCACTTTTCAATTTTGACAAAATAATTGTATTGGAGGATGGCGCCATTGCAGAACAGGGAACCCATCAATCCTTGCTTGAGATTAACGGTTTGTACGCCGAAATGTATCGCCGGCAACAAGAGCAGGAAAAGGAGAATCTATCATTAATCAAGTGAACCTGTATTAGTTTTTGTCAATTCAAAAACAATTTTATCTTTGCCCCGTCCAAAAATGTTTTTAAAAATTAAAAAAATATCAGCAAGTGGCGTACGAAAACAATGATAAAAAAATGGAAAGTGTTTACAGTCAGCGTGTAAGGGCAGGAAAGCGCAGGACTTATTTCTTTGATGTAAGAGAAACACGTGGAAATGATTATTATTTAACGATTACCGAAAGCCGTAAGAAATTTAATGAAGATGGCTACGACAGGCATAAGATCTTTTTGTATAAAGAAGATTTTAACAAATTTCTGAAAGGCATGACTGAGGCGATAGATTTTGTAAAAACAGAGTTGATGCCGGATTTTGATTTTGATGCTTTCAATCACGAGAATTCTGAAAACTACGAAGGAAATAATCCAGTGGTGAAAAAGGAAGATGAGGATACACAAGGTTCTTCGGAAGAGAAAGTAGGAGAGACTCCGAAAGAAAATGCTGAACCTGAAACCGAAACGCCAACAGTTACCAATAGCGAACCTCCCGAAGCAAAGATCCCTAGTGAGCCTGAGACTCCCACTCAGCACGAGGAAGTGGATAAATGGTAATGGGATGGGTAGTTCTAAAATATTTTTAAAATATTCCCGGTCGCCCGAAAGCATCGGGAATTTTTTTGCCTTGTTAGGTTCGGTCCGGTTTTATGATCATTTTTAAGAAATAGGAAACTGTTCCGGCAATCTCTAATTTTGGCAACTGAAAAACAGATTTTTAAAATTTATCCAAGGCTTGATGTTGCACCAGTTGATTTCGTCAGTAATGATTTTTCGGGTCACCCGGTGGTCGCTTACTCCGAAAATTATCTTTCTTATTATTGTGTTCAGGATATCTACTGTTCAGGCGCAGGTGAGCGATTCTTCT
>JAHEZA010000628.1 GCA_023251335.1 Chitinophagaceae bacterium
TTTAACCGAAACCATTCCCGGGGCATATTTAGAAAAAAGATCGAAACAGCCCAATGCTACCGCCACGCTGAGTTGAAATTGCTGTGATACAGGCATCCATTGCATTTGCTGAGAAATGGATAAAATAATATTGTCTCCTTTATTACTGCTCCATTTCCTTCCTCTCCTTCCTTTGCCATTAGTTTGTTCCATAGCAAATACTGCATTTCCATCTTTTGCAATGCCTTTCTGAATCAACGCCATGGCATAGTTGTTGGTACTATCCACCTTATCAAGAATCAATATATTTTCGGCTTTAAGAAACATAAAATAAGATTAATAAAGAATTAGTATTTTTGATAAAATAGATACAAAATTGAAGTAGCGGGCTGCAATGTAAAAGATTAAATTTAATTTTGCAGATTGCTGAAATTAGAATACGATTAAAAATGAATGCATTTGAATAATAATTTAAAATTACTTGAGACCAGGAAGAAACAAACTGTAACAAGAATAACAAGAAATAGCAAACTATTCAAAATAATTATTCATGCTATACAGGAGAAGAAAGGAGAAAAAATCGTAAGTCTTGATCTCAAAAAAATCCCTGAAGCAGTTACCGATTTTTTTATTATTTGCGAAGCTAGTAATCCTATACAATTGAAGGCAATTGCCGATTTTGTAGAAGAAGAAGTTAAGAAAAAATGTGGTGAAAACCCCTATAAACATGAGGGAAGACAGGGAGAACAATGGATATTGATTGATTACGTTAATGTAGTCGTTCATATAATGCTGGAGGAGCCGAGAAAATTTTATAAACTGGAAGAAATGTGGAACGATGCAGCTATAATGGAGCACTAAGTTTTTATAAAAATTATACTTTATACAATAAATATTAAAACAAAGCCTTATAAAGAAAGGATAAAAAATATTGCAGAAGCAAGAAGACATGGCAACTGAAGAACAGAAAAGAAAATCATTACAAAAGAGATCGAATCAAAATCTTGCCCCAGGAAACGCTCCTGAAGAAGATCCTAAAAAACGCCCCAAGCTTAGTATTTATTGGATTTACGGTATCATATTCGCCCTTATTATCGGATATAATCTGTATCGGTCCTCGGCAGGAAGTAATGGCGTAGAAATAAAAGATACCGATTTCTATACGATGCTTCGCAAGGGTGATGTAGATCAGATAAAAACGGTTGGTAATAAAAAATTGGTGCGGGTGATTCTCAATCCTCAAAAGTTGGAGAGTGACGCGGATTTTTTTAGAACAATTTTTGGCCCTGAGTACGACAATGTAAAAAAGATTAAAGATGCTCCGCAGGCTTTTTTCCCCATTATTAAAGATGAAGTATTTGCTAATAAAATTTCACAGTTTTATAAAGATAATCCGGATGTAAAACAGGTACCCGACGTTCCCGGTGATGAGGGAGAAATATTCGGACAGATAGTAAGCACACTTTTACCGATACTGCTTATTGCTTTGGTATTTATCATGATGATGCGCAAAGTAGGCGGGGGCGGTGGCGCAGGTGGCCCTGGTGGCATATTTAATATCGGAAAATCAAAAGCTACTCTATTTGAAAAGGGTACAAGGGTGAATATTAATTTTAATGATGTTGCGGGTCTTGATGAGGCCAAAGTAGAGGTGATGGAAATTGTTGATTTTCTTAAAAATCCAAAAAAATATACAAACCTCGGTGGTAAAATACCGAAAGGTGCTTTATTAGTCGGCCCCCCGGGAACAGGCAAAACCTTGTTAGCAAAAGCGGTAGCCGGGGAAGCACAAGTACCTTTCTTCAGCCTTAGTGGAAGTGATTTCGTAGAAATGTTTGTGGGTGTAGGTGCAAGCCGCGTACGTGACTTATTCAAACAGGCAAGGGAAAAAGCGCCATGCATTATTTTCATAGATGAGATAGATGCCATTGGCCGTGCACGTGGCAAAAATATGATGATGAGCAATGATGAAAGAGAAAATACCTTAAATCAATTGCTCGTAGAGATGGATGGTTTTGGAACCGACCTTGGTATTATTATTCTTGCGGCTACTAACAGGCCGGATGTACTTGATAGTGCACTATTACGTCCCGGAAGATTTGACCGGCAAATAACCATAGATCGTCCTGACATGGTAGGTCGCGAAGCTATTTTTAAAGTACATCTTTTGCCGATTAAAGTTTCGCAAACTTTGGATGTACACAAATTAGCAGAGCAAACT
>JAHEZA010000150.1 GCA_023251335.1 Chitinophagaceae bacterium
CAACTGTCAACTCCAAAATATTGCATCCAAATCAACAAAATTTATCTACATCAAATTGTGTATAAACTACCATCAAATTTTGAAAATAAAAAAAGCGGCTATCCTTTTGAGACAGCCTCTAAAATATTTTATGAAGGCTCATTAAGCAATCGTGATCGGGAAAGATATTTTTGATTGGGACTGTAAATAAAAAAACATGAACCATCTTTTATAGTTTCTATGATAGGTTTGGCGTATTTTTTTGGAAGCGCGGGACATCCAAGACTCCTGCCAATATAGCCTAAATCCTGAACCCATTTTTCACTTACATAATCTGCACAATGTATTACAATAGCTCTTTTCATGGCATTATCATTAATCCCTTTTTCTTCTCCCTGCAATCTCAATGAAAATCCATTTTCTCCAACGTAAGTGTTTTGGGTTACATAAAAACCAGGACTGCTCATATTGCTTCGTGGAGAATTGGAAAATTTGTTGGCATATTCTTTTCCGGAGTTGCGGCCATGCGCTACATACGTATTATAAAGTACCTGGAAATTATCCATGTCTATTACAAACAGGCGTTTTTCATTTGAGGGCAGGCTAAAATCTGCGATCGTTAATACATTGTCGTTTGACAGTTTGCCAGTGGAACGTAAACAATCATATCCTTTCACGCCATCAATGAAAGCTTGCCTGGACAAGCCCAGCGTATCTAATCGCAAGCTGTCGTAAAGAATTGCACTTTTTGAAACCAAATTAAAATTCGTAATAGTTTCAGTATTAAGATCAATGAGTACCGGTACTGGCTTTGACTTTGCAAAAACAAAGGGGAGATGAATTAAGAAAACCAGGAAGAGTGTGAGTCGCAAAAAAGGTTTTTTACAGTAATTTTTCATTGCTGTCAATTTAGTTTTTCAAAGATTATGCTCTTGAAAATATAAACGAGTTGGAACGTCCGTGTGTATTTTCATAGCTTTGGATCAATTAATATTTCACTAAAACATGGATTAATTCTTTTAGTGAGTTGCAAATATAGGTTTTGACGCGGTTCCGGTGTTTTTTTTATCGATTAAAATAAAAATTTAATCAAGGCTTTAACATATTGCGTTTATTATAACTTTTTTTTCTGGTTTTTATTGTTCAATTGGCAATATGCAATACTGGTTTTGGGATCTCATTGCCGTTTAATGAATGCTACATACTTATATTTGTAACGCTCAATTTTTGAAATCTTATTTTATCAGCAACATCGTTTCCATATTAAATAATCCAATTGAATATTTAAAAGGTGTTGGACCTTTTAAGGCAGATATTTTAAAAAAAGAAGCGGGGATATTTATTTTCAATGATCTTTTGCAGTATTTCCCGTTCCGACATATTGACCGCACACAAATAACACCCATAAGCAAAATAAATTCCGACACAGACTACGTGCAGGTAAAAGGAAAAATAACTTCAGTAGAGGTCTTGGGTGAAAGATATTCAAAACGACTGATTGCAACGCTTTATGATGGCAGCGGGGAACTGGAATTGGTCTGGTTCCAGGGTATCAACTGGGTGCAAAAATCATTGCATATAGGCGCTCCGTTTTTGGTATTTGGCAAAGCCGGGTTTTTTATGAACACGCCTCAAATTACGCATCCTGAAATGGAGTTGCTGACGGAAGAAAATAAAAATGCCAAGGCTTTTCTTGAACCTGTCTATTCTGCAACAGAGAAATTAAAAGCCCGCGGAATGGGGGGAAGGCAGATGGGCGACCTGACGGCCACGCTTTTAAAAATGCTTTCTGACAAAGACATTCCTGAAAATCTTCCTGTTGAAATCCTAAACAAATTTCATCTCGTAAAACGTTTTGACGCTTATAAAAATATCCATTTTCCTGCTTCGCAAACAGAATATGAAAAGGCGGTGCAGCGAATAAAATTTGAAGAACTTTTTTTATCGCAGCTAAGGATGGGATTACTACGATTTAAAAGGCATTCTTTTTCTAAAGGATTAGTGTTTTCGACAGTAGGCGAACATTTTAACGATTTTTATAATCACCATCTGCCATTCGAACTTACCGGTGCTCAAAAAAGAGTTTTGAAAGAAATAAGGAAAGACTTAGGAAGCGGAAAGCAAATGAACCGACTCCTGCAGGGTGATGTGGGCAGTGGCAAAACCATGGTGGCGTTAATGGCCATGCTGATAGCTGCTGATAATGGATATCAAAGTTGCTTTATGGCCCCTACGGAAATATTGGCGCGGCAGCATTTTGAAAGCTTGAAAAAAATGTTAAACGATCTTCCTGTAAAAATTGGCATTCTAACCGGATCGTCCACAGCTAAAGAAAAAAGAACCATTTTGAGGGAATGCGCTGAGGGAGAAATAGACATCATTACCGGCACGCACGCTTTGATAGAAGATGCGGTTTTATTTAAAAACCTGGGTCTTGCGATTGTAGATGAGCAACATCGTTTCGGAGTTGCACAAAGAGCAAAGCTTTGGGAAAAAAATGAACTGCATCCGCATATTCTTGTAATGACTGCCACGCCCATTCCTCGCACGTTGGCCCTTACGGCTTATGGCGATCTTGATTATAGTATTATGGATGAAATGCCCCCGGGTAGAATTCCAATTACTACGGTTCATAGAATGGAATACGCAAGACCCCAGGTAATGAATTTTATAAAATCAGAAATAAAAAAAGGTCGTCAGGCCTACATTATTTATCCATTGATAGAAGAATCCGCGAAACTGGATTTTGAGAACCTGATGAAAGGCTATGAAGAAGTGAAAGCTTATTTCCCCGAACCTAAATATTACATAAGTATGGTTCATGGGAAACAAAAAGCGGCGCAAAAACAAACAAATATGGATCGATTTTTAACCGGCGATACGCAAATAATGGTCTCTACCACGGTAATAGAAGTAGGCGTTAATGTTCCCAATGCCAGCGTAATGGTGATAGAAAGTGCGGAAAAATTCGGCCTTCCACAATTGCATCAGTTACGCGGAAGGGTAGGGCGGGGCAACCAAAAAAGCTATTGCATCGTTTTAACTAAGGTGAAATTATCCAACGATGCAAAGCAACGTTTAAAAATTATGTGCGAAACCAATGACGGTTTTAAGATAGCTGAGAAAGACCTGGAGATACGCGGACCGGGAGATATAGAAGGAACCAGGCAAAGTGGATTGCTCAATTTTAAACTGGCAAATATAGTAGAAGACAAAAGAATTCTGGAAACAGCAAGGTTAGCGGCTGAAAAAATAATTGAGGAAGATGCCACTTTAATTAAAGAAGTAAATCGCTGTCTCAGGGACTTTCTGGTAAGTCAAAAAGGAAAAACCGTATGGAGCAAAATTTCATAAATTACGCTTAAAATATTTATGTTAATTCGTTATTAATTCAGTTGTTGAAAATATTATTTGAACCTTCTGTTATTATTCTTTCGTAAATTTAATTTTTGGATTTGCTTTCCTTTTTTGTCGAGTTTTCAGATATTTGAGTAACTTATTAAAATAAAAATTACTACACTTGAAAATATTAAGAACGCATATTTTTATTGTTTCTCTGATAACAATCTCATCATTTGTATCGCAAAAAATATTTGCTCAGGTTCAATTTATCGAAAACAAAGGACAATGGGATTCAAAGGTAAAATTCAAGAGCGAGGCGGGAAGCGGTTCTTTTTTTTTAACGGAAAAAGGATTTACAATTGTTCAATACGATCCTGACGATATTGAAAACATAAAAGAAAAAAGACATAGTGTTTCTCAACCAGGCAGTAACATTGGGCGTCAGACCGCGAACCCGTCGGCCAAAGCAGGAAATAAAGTCCGCTCCCATAATTATTCAGTATCATTCTTAAATGCTCAGTCGCCAACGATTATTCCTGATAAACCTTTACCAACAGTCAATAATTATTTTATTGGTAGTGATAAGCGTAAATGGGCTGGCAACTGCAAAATTTATCTCGGTGTAACTTATGAAAATTTATATCCTGGTATAGATGTTCGCTACTATGTAGATGGGGCCAACAATTTAAAATACGACTTTATTGTGCACCCCGGTGCGAAAGTAGAAGATATCGCGATGAAATATTCCGGTGCAGACAAGTTAAAGGTAAAAAACGGCGAACTCAATATCACTACTCCTATGGGAAAAAGCAAAGAGTTGCAACCCTATACCTATCAATTAAATAACAATGAAAAACAGGAGATAGATTGTCGCTATGAAGTAAAAGGAGATATAGTAAAATTTAAAGTAAAAGGTTATTCACCGGATAAAACATTAATAATAGATCCTACAGAAATATTTTTCAGTTATTCAGGAAGCACTGCTGATAATTGGGGTATGACTGCTACTTATGGTCCTGATGGTTCATTTTATGGAGGCGGTATTGCATTTGGGCAAGGTTTTCCACCTTCTTCCGGCTACGATCAAACCTACAATGGCGCGTTTGATATTGCCATTATAAAACTTTCTCCTGATGGACGAAAGATGATTTACACTACTTATCTTGGAGGAGGAAATGAAGAGCAGCCTAATAGTCTTATTGTCGATGCGGCAGGAAATCTTATCATAGCCGGACGATCTAAATCGGATGATTTTCCTACGACCAACACGTTTGGAAAACTTGGTGGTTGGGATATTGTTATTTGTAAATTAGATCCAACCGGAGGCCAACTTTTGGGCTCAATGAAAATAGGTGGTTCCGCTAATGATGGCGTAAACATAGCTGACGAAAACAGCGGTTCTGGCCTCCAATCGCTCAAACGAAATTATGGAGATGATGCGCGCAGTGAGGTTTTGCTGGATGCCTCCAATAATATTTATGTAGCTTCCTGTACTTCTTCGTCGGATTTCAAAACAACACCGGGGGCTTTTCAGTCAACAATTGGAGGATTACAGGACGGAGTCGTTCTAAAGTTAACCCCAGATTGTAATTCCGTTCTTTCAAGTACTTTTTTGGGTGGTAAAAAAGATGATGCCGCCTATGTATTGTCTTTGGCCGATAATGGCAACGTATATGTTGCCGGCGGCACTTGCAGCGATGATTTTAAAGGAATTACTCCTGGCAGTTTAAATCCGAAGTTTCTAGGTGGTGTTTGTGATGGGTTTATTACCGAATTGAATAATACAGGAGCAGCATTAATAAGCGGAACGTATGTCGGTACAGCACAAGCCGATCAGATATATGGAATAGATAGGGACAAATCGGGCAATATATATGTAAATGGCACTTCTGAGGGCAACATGCCGGTGATTAATGCAGCTTATTTCAATCGAAATGCAAAACAATTTATCACCAAATTAAATACTGATCTTAGTACGGTAATTTACCAAACGGTTTTTGGGTCTGACAATTCTACTTATCCTAATATTTCGCCAACTGCCTTCTTAGTGGATCGCTGCGAGAACGTTTATGTGTCGGGCTGGGGAGGTAAAGCCAACCAGGGATATAATCCGGGAAGTACTATTGGAATGCCAACTACCCCAAACGCCATAAAGCCTAAAACAGATGCTTCGGGTAGCGATTTTTATTTTATTGTGTTGGAAAAGAACGCAGGATCATTATTGTACGGAACATTCTTCGGACAGGAAGATCCGCCCTTATCCGTGACAAATCCCCGAACATTTGGCGATCATGTGGATGGGGGTACCAGCAGGTTTGATCCGAATGGAGTCATTTACGAAGCTATGTGCGCCAACTGTTTTAAGGGAGTTGCCTTTAATGGAACTCCGGGTGCATGGTCGCCACAAAACAAGTCCACCGGGAATAACGGTCAATGCAACCTGGGTATGCTTAAGATAGAAATGGATTTTTCGGGTGTACATGCTGGTTTGCAAAGCGCGATAGATGGAAAGCCCAATGATTCCGTAGGCTGCGTTCCATTGCTGGTGAATTTTTCAGATACGTTAAAAAAGGGGAAAAGATATTACTGGTATTTTGGAGATGGCACCGGCGACACGACTACCGTTCCAATGACCGATCATGTCTATCAGAATGTAGGATTATATCATGTAATGTTGGTGAGCATAGACAGCGCGACATGCAACGTTTCTGATACTTCTTATGGATCAATCAAAGCAGGGAATAATAAAGTTAATCTTGATTTTATTTCGCAAAAAATTCCTCCCTGTACCAATCTTGCCTATACTTTTACAAATACCTCTACACCTACTTTTGGCGCGTTTGCTCCCGGTATATTCACCTGGGACTTTGGAGATAATACGCCACTGGTAACCCAGGGATTATTGCCACCAATAAACCATTCTTATGCCAGTGCCGGGACTTATAAAGTAACCCTAAGTATCAACGACACTACTTATTGCAATTCGCCCGATGATACGGTGAAAACGGTTCGCTTATCGCCTCAAGTACAAGCGGCATTTGCAACACCGGCGCGTGGTTGTGTACCGTATAATGCAGAATTTACAAATAATTCATTGGGCGGACTAAATTTTTTATGGGATTTTGGTGATGGAACTACCTCTACGGAAGAAAATCCAACACACTTGTATCCGAATGTTGGTTCTTATGTAGTTACG
>JAHEZA010000629.1:0-1589 GCA_023251335.1 Chitinophagaceae bacterium
AATTCCATGGTTGAAGTAGCACGTCCGCTGGAAAGGGAACGCAGCTGAGTAACATATCCAAACATTTCACTCAACGGAACTTTTGCTTTTATCACCTGCACACCATGTTTGGTATCCATACCTTCCAGCATTCCGCGACGACGGTTAAGGTCACCTGTTACATCACCCATATATTGATCAGGAGTTAATACTTCCACTTTCATAATCGGTTCCAATAAAACAGGTTTCGCTTTGCGGCCTGCTTCACGATAACCTTGCTTGGCACACATTTCAAAAGAAATTGAATCTGAGTCCACCTGGTGAAACGAACCATCAAAAACCCTTACTTTCATGCTTTCCATCGGGTAACCGGCCAACACACCGGTTGTCATCGCGGAATCAAAACCCTTTTGAATGGCCGGTACAAATTCCTTTGGAATAGAGCCACCAAACAAACCATTTACAAACTGGAAATTACCTTTTCCTTCCTTCAAAAATTCTTCATCAGCAGGCCCTATTTCAAATACAATATCAGCGAATTTACCGCGCCCACCTGTTTGCTTTTTAAGTACTTCACGATGCTCAACGGTAGTTCTGAATGCTTCTTTATATGCCACCTGCGGTGCGCCCTGGTTGATCTCTACTTTAAACTCGCGCTTCAAACGATCAATAATAATTTCAAGGTGCAACTCTCCCATTCCGCGAAGGATGGTTTGTCCTGTTTCTTCATCGGTATTTACACGAAGCGTGGGATCTTCCTCTACTAATTTAGCAATAGCCAATCCCATTTTATCCACATCAGCCTGTGTTTTAGGTTCGATGGCGATAGCAATAACCGGTTCAGGGAACGTCATGGCCTCCAGAACGATCGGATGTTTTTCATCACACAATGTATCACCTGTTTTTATATCTTTAAAACCAACTGCTGCTCCGATATCACCTGCCTGGATGAACTCTACTGGATTCTGCTTGTTAGCGTGCATCTGCATGATTCTTGAAATCCTTTCATTCTTTCCGGTACGGGTATTCAATACATAAGAGCCCGAATTGAGGCGTCCGCTATAAGCCCGGAAAAATGCCAAACGTCCTACAAAAGGATCGGTTGCAATTTTAAATGCTAATCCACTGAATGGTTCTTTAGGATCGCAATGACGCAATACTTCTTCACCTGTATCAGGATTGATCCCTTTAATCGCTTCAATATCCATTGGCCCCGGTAAATAACGAACGATAGCATCCAATGCAGCCTGTACCCCTTTATTTTTAAAAGATGAGCCACACATCATCGGAATAATAGACAAATCTATCGTTGCTTTACGAATCGCTTCGTGCATTTCATCTTCTGTAATCGTGTTAGGATCATCAAAAAATTTCTCTAATAATTTCTCGTCGTATTCCGCAACAGCTTCTACCAAATGCTGTCTCCATTCCTGTACCTCTTCTAGCATATCGGCAGGAATAGGCACTTCTTCAAAAGTCATTCCTTGCGTTGCGTCGTCCCAAACAATTCCCTTCATGGTGATCAAATCAACTACGCCTTTAAAACTATCTTCAGCGCCAATTGGTAATTGCAATGGCACCGCTTTAGCGCCAAGCATTTCTTTTACCTG
>JAHEZA010000629.1:1599-2192 GCA_023251335.1 Chitinophagaceae bacterium
TTAGCCTGGCGCCAAACGGTTTCGCTCTGCGGCTCTACGCCACTTACTGCGCAAAACAATGACAACAATCCGTCCAAAACACGGAGTGAACGTTCTACCTCTACTGTAAAATCCACGTGGCCGGGAGTATCGATGATATTAAATTTATATTGATTAGAATCTGCAGTCTTCTTTCCCTGAACTGTAGGGAAATTCCAAAAACAGGTAGTAGCAGCAGACGTAATTGTAATGCCACGCTCCTGCTCCTGGGCCATCCAGTCCATAGTAGCAGCACCATCATGCACTTCACCTATTTTATGATTTACGCCCGTATAATACAAAATACGTTCGGTAGTAGTGGTTTTGCCCGCATCAATGTGAGCGGCAATACCAAAGTTTCTTTGAAATTTTAAGTCGGCCATTTGGCTTGTTTTTATTTTTTATTGTTAAATATTCACCTCCAAAAAAGAATAGTTGATTTTGCCAGATTTCTCTTCTTTTTAGTCTCTTTCCGGTAAAATAAATTTCGAGGGCGCAAAGGTACGAAGATTTAAGAAAAAAATATGGCTTTGAAAAGAGGAATTTTCCAGAAATGGCGTTTTTAACAAAGTCAG
>JAHEZA010000630.1 GCA_023251335.1 Chitinophagaceae bacterium
GCGCTACAGCATTATTTATCGCAATTATTACATTATGCCTGCATGTTTTAAAAGCCGCAGGAAGAAATCCGGTGAGGAGTTTGAGAACGGAGTAAATACAAATGAGAAAATTAGAAAATGTGAAGATTAGAAAATAGAAAATAGAAAAATGAAAAATCAGGTTTTTTATTTGTTTACTGTTGAGAAGTAAATAATTAATTACGAAATGTATCATCAATCGTGTAAATCAATTATTCAAAAAAATCATAGTTCAGACAATGATAAAAAATTATTTTAAAATCGCGATTCGAAATTTAGGAAAGAATAAAGCTTTTTCTTTCATTAATATTTTTGGATTGGCAATCGGCCTTACGTGTTTTATGTTTATCGCTTCATTTGTATACAATGAATTGAGTTATGATAAATACCCGGCGGATGCAAAAAATATTTACCGCGTTATTCTATCAGTCACGGGTAATGGGGATATTGCGGCTTATCCTCATGTAGATGTTGCTGTAGGAAAGGGAATGAAAGATGCGTTTCCGGAAATTAAATCATTTACGAGAATTGCCACCGCCAGTGATTTTGTCAAATACGGTGATAACCAATTTAAAGAAGAACACCTTTCTTTTGCTGACTCCAATTTCCTGAAGGTATTTTCCATTCCGTTAATTGAAGGGAATGGCGCTGAGGCACTGGTGCAGCCCAACAGTGTTGTGATTACCAAAGCTCTGGCAAAAAAATATTTTGGCAATGATGAGGCATTGGGTAAAACCCTGGCAATAGGAATTAACCGCGCTCCTTATAAAGTAACCGGCGTTATCGATAAAGTGCCCGAAAATTCGCATTTCCATTTCGATGCATTTTTAAGTCTTTCAACCTGGCATATTACCCATGAAACATGGAGCAATATTGGTATCTATACCTATGTGGTTTTACATAAAAATGCAGATCCCAAAAAACTGCAAGCAAAATTTCCAGAGTTGGTTGCTGAACATGTGGTTCCCGAAATTCAGCATGACATGGGCGTGAGCCTTGCCGAAGCAAAAAAATCAATCAACACATTTGTCTTTTCATTACAGCCACTTACCGATATTCATTTGTATTCACATACAAAATATGAACTGGAACCTAATGGTGACATACAATATGTTTATATCTTTTCAGCGCTTGCCCTTTTTATATTGTTGCTCGCCTGCGTAAACTTTACCAATCTTTCAACCGCGCGCGCCGTAAAAAGAGCAAGGGAAGTAGGCATCCGAAAAGTAATGGGTTCGCTCAAAAATCAATTGATCATCCAGTTTCTTACCGAATCAGTTTTGCTCACTTTTCTATCCATGCTTGTTGCATTTGGCTTACTGTTTTTATTCCTGCCTTATTTCAACCAGTTGGCAAACAGGGAAATTCCTTTCGGCCTTTTCGTCAATTACAAATCAGTGTTGGTGATGGTTTCATTAATTTTTATTACCGGAATAGTAGCCGGCATCTACCCTGCTTTTTTCCTCTCTTCATTCAATACTATAAAAGTTTTAAAAGGTGCCGCATCACAAGGATCACAAAGAAAACCCTTGCGGAGCGGCCTTATTGTTTTCCAGTTTTTTGTTTCCATTGCTTTGATTATCGCGACAATCATTGTTTACCAGCAATTGTATTTTATGCAAAATAAAAAGTTGGGTTACGATAAAGAACAGGTTTTGTTTTTGCCTGATGCAAGGCTGCTCGGCAATAATCAACATGCATTCAAACAGCAATTATCAGAAAATAAAAACGTCGTTGCCACCAGTATTTCCAGGTCAGTACCCGGCCTGCCTTTTATGGATGGAACTGAAATTTATCCCAAAAATGAAAACGGCAATGGGAAAGAAATACATGCAAACATTTATCATGTGGATGATGATTATTTAAAAACACTGGGAATTCATATTATTAAGGGAAGAAATTTTTCAAAAGATTTTCCAACTGATTCTTCTGCTGTAGTAATTAACCAGGCGATGGTTGATGAATTGGGATGGAGCGGAACCGATCCCATTGCAAAAACAATAGTTCGTTCCGGCCAGCAGCAATTTAAAGTTTTGGGAGTGGTTGCTGATTTTAACTATGCATCTGCAAAGCAAAAAGTCGCGCCGCTGATGATGATGTTGGGATATAATTTCGGGGGCATAATAATAAAAATAAATACCAGCGATGTGAAAGGTTTTCTTGCTGACTTAAA
>JAHEZA010000631.1 GCA_023251335.1 Chitinophagaceae bacterium
AAAAAAAAATTTCTTCGGTTTTTTTGTTTTTTGGGAAGTGCATCATGCAGCCTGCTTTATTTTTTTAAAGGAATCGACACCATTTGGGTCGCAATTATTTTTACTATTCTTGCCTGCGTTGGTTTTTGGAGCAGCCTTGTATTTTACAATTCTTATTTACCTGAAATAGCTGCACCGGAGGATCGTGACAGGATAAGCGCGAAAGGATTTTCAAGAGGCTATATCGGCAGCGTAATACTTCAACTAATTTGCTTCGTTTTCGTTTTCAAGCCTGGATGGTTTGGTATGCAAAACGATGCCACGTTGCCGGCACGATTTTCTTTTTTATTAGTAGGAATATGGTGGTTCGGCTTCGCGCAGTTTACACTTACAAGAATGCCCAAAGGTACACCGGCCGCGTTCAGGCCTGAACATAGTATTCTTTCCAATGGATTTATTGAGTTGAAAAAAGTATTCTTCCAGTTGAAAGATCTATTGATTTTAAAGAGATACCTGTTGGCTTTTTTCTTTTACAATACGGGTGTGCAAACCGTTATGCTCGTTGCAGCTCTTTTTGGAAGTAAGCAATTAAAATTGCCGACTGATAAACTCATTATCACTATTTTAATTATCCAGGTTGTTGCTATCGGAGGCGCTCATTTAATTGCTGCGCTTTCGGCCAAATTTGGCAACTTCTCAACTCTGTTGGGTGTTATTATTATCTGGATTTTAATTTGCATCGGAGCATATCAAATAGCCAATATCAGCCAACGGGGAAAAGACGTGGAAATGTATTTTTATGTATTAGCCGCTTTTGTCGGATTAGTAATGGGAGGCATACAATCACTCAGCAGATCTACTTATGCCAAATTAATGCCGGTCACAAAAGATACTACTTCGTTCTTTAGTTTCTATGATGTAACAGAAAAGATAGGCATTGTAATCGGGATGTTTAGTTTTGGATTGATAGAAGAATTAACCGGCAGCATGAAAAATTCTTTATTAGCAATTATGTGCTTTTTTATTATCGGCTTCGTGCTATTGTATTTCGCGTTAAAGAAAGAAAAGCAACTGGCTGCGCCTGCTGAAATCTAAATTCCACCATCAGCATTATTAAATAGGAATCTAAATAATTTATAGAATTAGGCATTTAAGGCGTGAGTGATTAATGATGCGGTTGAGTTGGGAATTGTTGTTTTAGCTCTAATTGACTCTGTTTTTCTTTTCTTTTGCCTTGATGCAAAAGAAACAAAAAATCAAGGACAACCCGATTGCTCCGCGCGTTTGTCCGGCCATCCCACCGTCGCGCCGCAATGTCTCTAACAAATCTTCAGTCTTTTCAATTATTCAGGGACTATAGGCCTCAATAAAAATGCTTACTATACCTCAAAATCTGTTAGAAGCCAGAGACGGAAAGCTGTTTTAGTTCCTTTCAACTGACGCACTTTGGAGAGATTGGCCTGATAATTCAGATCATCACGGCCAAAGCGCTTAATCCTAAATAATTTCTTAGTTCACTGTATTGTGTATTTCCTTTTTCTCCACCACTGATAGAGCAATCCAAAAATAACCAGGAGCAACACCGGAAGCACCAGGTTCAGCATCTCCCAAAAACCTCTTTCATCACTTGTCTTTTTGGGATCGAGCAAACGAAGTTTATAATCCTTGGCTTTGGCTTCGCTAAGGCCTGCATTGTTGATAAGGGATTCTATACAATTTTCTACAAATTGTTTATTCGCAAACTGATACTCATATTGGGTTCCGACAGTGTAAGAGTTAACGCCCATTGGTATGGGTGATCCTTTATAACCGCCGTTTAAAACCATATCACCATCAGAAATAATGATCATCTTATTATCATTAATGTCCTGGCTAAGGAAAGGCGTTCCATAATAATTAAGTGAATCCATCGTAGCGCGGGCAACTCGGTTTTTGTAGAGTGAAGTAAATTTTCCTTCAAGCAATACGCCGACAATAAGATCTTTTTTATTATATGCAGCGTCTTCTGGCACATTCCTATTTTCCCTGCCACTGATCAATGCAGGCGTTTCTATGGTTCTTGAGTTAGAAGACGAACTTAATAAAATTGTTTTTTTAATTCCCGGAGCGCTCACGGTATCCATAGAATTTACAAACCTGCCTGCAACAAGGCCCACATTTTTATTGATAATGCTATTCTGTTTTGACTCAAACAAAGGGAAATAATTC
>JAHEZA010000632.1 GCA_023251335.1 Chitinophagaceae bacterium
CGATAGGGCAGTAGCAGGGAAATAAGTAACACGAAACAACGAATAAGGAATAAAAGTTTAGTATCAGAGAATCTTCCTTTGGTTTCCCTTTTTGCATTGATCTGAGTTTGCTCATAGTAAAGCAACAAATAAACACGAATCCTGTTTTGTGTTTTATGCGGAAAGTAATTCTGCGCAATCGTTTGCTTATATTTTTTTAGATCGAATAGTTTAATTTTGAAATACGTTCGCAGACTTTTCACAGCTATTTTAAATTATGAAGGGAATTTTTTTTTTATTCTTTTTTGTATCTGTTATTAATATTTCTTTTGCCCAACAAAAACATACGTTTGAAATAAAAGGTGGCAATTTTTTGTACGATGGGAAACCCATACAAATCCATTCCGGTGAAATGCATTTTGCGAGAGTGCCCAAAGCATATTGGCGCCAGCGTTTGCAGATGATGAAGGCCATGGGATTGAATACCGTTGCTACCTATGTTTTTTGGAATTATCATGAGACTTCTCCCGGAGTTTGGGATTTTAAAAGTGACAGCAGAAACATAGCGGAGTTTATAAAAATCGCAGGTGAAGAAGGGATGATGGTGATATTGCGCCCCGGCCCTTATGCGTGCGCGGAGTGGGAATTTGGCGGGTATCCATGGTGGTTACAGAAAGAAAAATCATTAGTAATTCGTTCTTTTAATCAACCTTTTTTAGATTCCTGCAAAACATATATCAACCATTTGGCGGAACAGGTAAAGAATTTGCTGATCACGCATGGTGGCCCGGTGATAATGGTGCAGGCTGAAAATGAATTTGGATCGTATGTAGCTCAGCAAAAAGATATTTCCTTGGAAGACCATAGAAGATATAGTGCTGCTATTAAACAACAGTTAATTGACGCCGGATTCGATGTTCCCCTCTTTACTTCTGACGGGGCCTGGTTGTTTAATGGCGGCACTATTCCGGGAACTTTGCCCACTGCCAACGGAGAAGATAATATCAACAATTTGAAAAAGGTAGTGAATGAATATCACAATGGGGAAGGCCCTTATATGGTGGCTGAATTTTACCCAGGTTGGCTGGATCATTGGGCAGAGCCTTTTCAAAAAGTATCGACGGAAAATGTAATTACACAAACGGAGAAATATTTAAAGGCAGGCGTTTCCTTTAATTTTTACATGGTTCATGGTGGGACCAATTTTGCATTTACCAGCGGCGCCAATTATGATAAACAACGCGACATACAACCAGATATTACAAGCTACGATTATGACGCGCCGATAACTGAAGCAGGGTGGGTTACGCCAAAATATAAAGCGCTTCGCGAATTATTTAAGAAAAATGTTTCTTATAAAATACCTCCGATACCCGCACCCATTCCGGTTATTGAAATTCCTTCTATTAAACTAAATAAGGCCGTTGATCTTTTTGCTATAAAAGAAAAGATGCAACCGGTAGTAAATGATACGCCTCAATCTTTTGAAGACCTGAACCAGGGATACGGCTATGTTTTATACAGCAAACATTTTACACAACCTATAAATGGGAAGCTCGAAATTAAAGGGCTGAGAGATTACGCGCTTATTTATGTGAATGGGAAGAAGGTGGGCAAACTGAACCGAAACACAAACACTTATTCATGTGATATTGATATTCCTTTCAATGCAACGCTGGATATTTTTGTAGAAAATATGGGAAGAATAAATTATGGTGCTGAAATTATTCATAATCTTAAAGGAATAATAAGTGCTGTGATAATTAATGGAAATGAAATTACCGGCAACTGGAATATGTATCAGTTTCCGATGGAGAAGCAACCTGATTTAAAATCATATTCCGATAAATACAGAAAGGACCGACCTGTAGTTTATGAAGGAACTTTTAATCTTTCAAAAACCGGAGATACATTTTTAGATATGAGCAAATGGGAAAAAGGAATTGTTTTTGTAAATGGCCATAACCTTGGCCGCTACTGGAACGTAGGGCCACAGCAGACATTATACCTGCCCGGTTGTTGGTTGATTAAAGGAAAAAATAAGATCACCGTTTTTGAAGAAATCAATCGTGAAGAACAAAAGGAAATTTACGGAATTAAAACACCGGTCCTGGATGTGTTGAAGTAGAGACAGATTGCAAATTATCTCTCTAAACCAGGAAGAATTCGTGCCCCGGGGCTTCCGGTTTTTTTTCATCAG
>JAHEZA010000151.1 GCA_023251335.1 Chitinophagaceae bacterium
AAGATTGAGTATAGGAATAGAAGATGCCGATGACTTGATTGATGATTTAAACAATGCGATCGGATAATATCCCTTGGTAACGTGAGTTTCGGCAGTCATTTTGCGATATAACAGGTTTTAACTTTTTGAAAATTAATTCTCTGAAGAAAGAAATATCAATAGCCGATCTAAAAAAATTCCTTGATCGGAAAGTAATCGAATTCAACACTCCGGCATTTATTAAAGACGATCCTATCTGCATTCCTCATTTATTTTCTAAAAAACAGGACATAGAAATCGCCGGATTTTTTGCCGCTATTTTTGCCTGGGGCATCCGCAAAACGATTATTAATAAATGCGGATCTCTGTTGCAATTAATGGATAATGCGCCTTATGATTTTTGCGTTCATCATAGTGATAATGATCTTAAAAGATTAGAAAAATTTTGTCACCGTACTTTCAACGATACAGATCTTTTATATTTTATTTCATTTTTAAAATTTCATTATTCGAAACATAAATCGCTGGAATCAGCTTTTTTCAACAATAAAACAATTCAACAATTCAGCAAGGATCACATTATTGAATATTCGCTGAATCATTTCTACCAATATTTTTTTTCTTTGGATGATGTGCCACCAAGAACCAAAAAGCACATAGCATCACCCGCAAAAAATTCAACATGCAAAAGGCTGAATATGTTCCTGAGATGGATGGTTCGTGTAGATGATAAAGGTGTTGATTTCGGATTGTGGAAAAAGATTGTTCCTTCACAATTAATCTGCCCCGTAGATGTGCATGTGACCAGGGTGGCTAAAGATTTCAATTTATTGAAACGAAAACAAGTGGATTGGCTTGCGGCAATTGAACTTACCGAAGTCTTAAAGAAGATGGATCCTTACGATCCGGTGAAGTATGACTTTGCTTTGTTTGGATTGGGCGTTTTGGAAAAATATTAATCAGCAGTAACGCATGCCCGACTGTTTGGTGTGATCTTAATAAGCATTTCTTTAACCGAATATCAGAGCGAAACTCCCCTGGTTAGACAGCAAAGCCTTACGTCTCCCGGATTCCAGGAAACATAAGGCTTTGCCAAAAATAATTTGAATGATAATTTCCTGATCTATTATTGCGCACCCTCTACTTTCGACTTATCTAACTCACCAATGAAAGGTATCTGATCCATAACGTGCGCCTTTACGATTGTTTGAAGATAAGTTTCTAACTGAAATAATTTCGCAGCACTCTTCCCGCCGATTGTTTTGGCGAATTTTTCAAAATACTCTGAATGAAGTTTTACATACTTCCCGTCATTGGCCAGTGCGGCCCTACTCAACTCTGCTGCTTTAGCCTCAGTTAAATCGTCATAATGATTTGCATAATTTTCTATTATTTTAATTCTTTCTTTTCCTAACGCTTTTCTTCTAGTTTCATATTCATCATACAGTTTCCAAAAAGCAGCGCTGTCCTTAGCGCTGACTGTCATGTATTGAGAGACCAGATCTTTTTTGTCTTTTCCGAAGGCAGCTTGAATAAGGTCCACATCTTCTTTATTTGATTGAGCTTGCACAGAGCTGAAACTGAAGAACGCGCAGGCCATCACGATAAGTACTTTTTTCATTTAAGTTTTAATTTTAATTTTTATTATAGAAATATTTCTACCAATTTGTTTTCCTCTACAATTCTCTTGTCACATAAGAAACTTGATTCTTTGAAATGCAAGGTATAAATAAGAAACGAAAATTGTTCCAGAGCGATTCAAGAACAAATATCATTATGCTTAATTTAGATAGAACGTTTAACACCCATTAAATCAATAGCAATTAACTGTGTCTGTTTAATGCTTTCCTGCCAGGTCAATACACAGGCCTCCCATAAACCCAAATTGGAAAACGGTAGAATAACTGGTGACACCCACGCCGCCGCCACCGCCGCCAACATAAAATCCACCACCTGTACATTGAGAAATGGAGTATAGTTGCGTCTGAATTTTAATACCAATTGAAGGGGTGGCCTTCAATTTAATCCCTAATTTTGCATCCCATGCAAACTTGGTTTGAGAATTATTATTGTCAATGGCTTTAACGATCGCCATTCCGAGGCCGATACCGCCATAAGGCTGAACATTCGGGTTATGCATCATGTACTGAACACCATTCAACATAATGTAGGATATGGCTGCCTGATCATTGTCCTTATTAATTTGACTATTTCCGCCATAACGGTATAAAGGCAGTGAAGTCCGTTGCTGCTGGTATAATAATTCGATACCATGGCCATGTGCGTTTACACCTTCAATAGAAGCACCCCAAAATCCGCCGTCCTGAACCTCGCCCCATGCACCTCCAAATTCTACTCTGTCTTGTAAATTGTAACCTCCAAAGCCGTTCAAAGAGATATGTTGTGCCTTTACGGAAAAAGCGGTTGAGCAAATTACAATTGCTGCAATTAATATTTTTTTCATTTATTTGTCTTTAATTTGTTAATAATATACAAAGGAAGATATTTTACTAATTGAGATTTTTTTTATTTGTTAATAATTATGCAATTGTTTATTTACTAGTTTGCCTTAATATTCTTCCAGACGCATTAAACATGAGCCCTGCGTTTTTGCAACTAAATAAAAGGAACCACTATTATAGTACTCCATCATATTGACTTGCATGAGGATTCAACTGATATGCGCCGTTGCCGGTTCCTATCCTATTTAGATTCTGCTACTACCTCTTTTACTTCAGGAATCATTCTTTTCATCATTCCTTCAATTCCTGCCTTTAAAGTAATCATTGAAGAGGGGCAACCACTGCAGCTTCCCTGCATCATTAGATTTACAGTCCCATCGTTATAACTCAAAAATTGTATAGCGCCTCCGTCCATTTCCACGGCAGGCTTTACATAGTTTTCCAATAATTCTTTTATTCTTTTTACCACATCGTCATCATCAGCACTCACCACGTTTGTGCTTTCAGTTTTCCTGGCAGCAAGTTCTTCTTCATTGATAATCACATTTCCTTCTTCAAGATATTCCTTCAAAAATTGTTTCACTGAAGGAATCACATCCTGCCAGTCTTCGGTGTCATCAGTTTTGGTAAGAGTTACAAAATTACTGGCGATGAAAACGGCTTTTATAAAAGGAAATGCAAACAATTGCATAGCCAGCGGAGAAGCAGAAGCTGTTTCTTCGCTCTGAAAATCCACGCTCTTGCCCGGGTATAAAAGTTTATTGGCCACAAACTTCATTGTGTCCGGATTAGGGGTCATTTCGGTATAAATACTTACTACTGTATTGCCTGTTTTTATCATAACAAATTATTTAATGTGCAAAGTTAAGAATTTACCTGAATAAGGGGGTTTCCGGATCGGCGGGTTAATTTAGAATTCTGTGTTTAGTAAAATGAAAATTTTATTCAGCTAATACCCGGCTCACATTTGAAATTCCGGCATTCTTTGCAATCGATTTTTTCTGAATAGCAATATCTGGCAGATTTTCATTCCCTTTATCTTTATACCTCGCCACATCAATTGGATTACCAAAGAGAAAGAAAAATTTCCTTTTAAATCCTTTAGCCTTCCTAATGTCGTTCCATATATCAATAAACTCATGAAAATTAACATAAATCGGATTCCCTTTATTTGGAAGCGAATGCGTAAGCCCATACTTAGCCCTTTCTTCTTCCGGTTCAAAAGTGCCAAACATGCGATCCCATATAATAAAGGTGGCGCCATAATTTTTGTTGATGTATTTCTCCTGCGATCCATGATGCACGCGATGATTGGAAGGGGTAGCAAATATGTATTCGATAAACCGTGGAAGTTTCTTTATATACTCAGTATGCACCCAAAACTGAAATAGTACTGCTATTTGGTTGGTCACAAAAAAAATGATGGGATGAAATCCGAATAAGGCTGCGGGAATAAAGAAAATAATCTTTATATGCTGTACCCAGCTTAACCGGAAAGAAACCGTAAGGTTGTAATCTTCTGCGCTATGATGAGGTACATGTGTAGCCCACCAAAATCGCTGGATATGGGATATTCTATGCGCCCAATAACTACAAAAATCAAAGAGAATATAGCATGGAATGAACGTCCACCAATTAAGTGACATTCGCCATGGAACAAGGTTATAGACTAAGATAACAGCCAACAGCAAAACAAACTTCAGCAGGAATGAAATGAATACATTACCAAGACCAACAAGGATAGACGCAATAGTTTCCTTCTTATTGTAAATATTTTTGTGTTGCCGATAAGAAACATACCACTCTATTAATACAAACAAAAACATAACTGGAGCGGCCCAAATAATAATGTTAGGGGAATTGGCGCTTAGTTTCTCCAGGTTATTTATATTGATTTCAGGAGCTCCAAAAAGATCGTTCATGTAGTAGTTTTAAAAATGAAAAGGGTTTAAATTAACGCTTTTGTGGAAGATAGCCTAAAATTGATTATTTTAATTGCTCAAATTAAATATGTTTCTCTTTTAACTAAGTATTTTAATTTACGGATACAGAAATTTGCAAAATAAAAATCGCGGCTATTTGTTGTTTTACTGTCGTTGTTAGTTTTAGCTTTTTGAACAACGTTGCTATTTTCTCTAACGGCTGCCAAAAAATTTCATTGCCCTTTTCTTTTCTTATCATTTGCAGGCTTGCTTTTAGTTCGTACGCTACTGGTATTATCATCCTGGGAGAAAGAATAACGGAAGCGAGGCATAGCGTTCCGGAAAAAGTCTCCCAAACGTTTTTAAAAACATGAAGTTGATACAATCCAAATACAAAGCAATAAGAATCCTGCAATTGCGAGTATCAAAAGAAAAATCTTTTGCTCAAGATGGATTCGATTTCTGGCCGTAATAATTCAAATTCATTTCTTTTAATCATTTTAATTATTTGCGTCATTTGCTTCGGATGAAAACAATTTATTTTTCTAAAATGGAAACCCTGTAATTTTTATTCTCCCAATGATTGGCTTTTTTCCAGAAAAAAGTAAATTGGATTTCTTCAGCGCTGGATTTTTTCACATCAATGTCAGCAACGTGAACGCCTAATTCAGTGTCGTATGTTTCGGTATCATTGCTGGTTTTCCAGCCATCCAGTGTCCAATGAACGGTGGCGGCATCCATTATTTCAATTCTTAAATTTTTATTTTTCGAAATATTTTTACAAGGCCACGAAAAACGCCAAACAGCGAAATTCGATGTCATCTTATTTTTGATATACCGCTCTTGTGCATGAAGCGACATATCAAAGATTTTTTTCTGCTTTATGGAATAGCATAGCTTAATATATTCTGCATGCGCCCACACCAATGGCATCGCGGAACCAGAATGTTGGCCAAAAAATAATTCTTTCTCCGGTATATCATCTGTATCCCATATTTGTTCAGAAAACAAACCATTGTTGGTAAACTTGTCCATTGATTTTAAAATCTTTTTGGCTTCTTCAATATTTCCTGCCGCTATTTCATAATGACCTCTTTCTCCCGCTAACAATGGCCATGCTCTTCCAATACCTATACCGTCACGGGAGAATCCGTTTCCGTCTTTGTCCTCGCCATATCCGTCATTTGTATATCTATGCCAGCAAGGACCGTTTGGCGTATCCACTTTTAATTTAGCGTCAATTACTTTTACGGTATTTAATATTTTAGGATCACTAGCAGCGCGTAATCCAAATCTTACCAATGCCAGCGCATCTACACAAACCAATTCCCACAAATGCATTTTTCCATTATCGCCATTACGATTTTTTATTTTAATTATATTATTCTTTACCTCTTGAGCAGGATGCTTTGTGGGATTTGTCCGAATGTAATAGCCATCTACTCCTACTTCTTTCGAAAGGGGCGTATCTGTAACATAAAGCCATTTTTCGATTTGATCGTTCCAGCAGTCAGCGGTTTCGCGGCAATATTGAGCCATTTCATTATTCTTATCTATTTCAGACAGATGTGCGGCGCTCAATAATGCATTTATTACGGTTGATAAGGTGAAGGCAGTTAATCCAGGCTCTTCTTCCCACCTGTCCTGGGGTGTGGATGGTCCATGCATAATCAAAAAAGAAACCGCTTTCTTTATGCCCGGCCAATAACGTTTTAACCTACCCTGATCAATTTGTTTAATGTGGTGACATTTATCAACAAGGGAAATTGGCAACGCTACTTCATCCAATTGCAATCCGGTCCAGTTCGGAAGCCCTTCAAGCCACATGTTCTGGCTCCATCGGCCATCAGCTTCCTGGGTTGCCATCAGATAATTGAGAACCTGAAGTACTTGCTTTTTTGAATCCAATGCTAAAAAGCCCCCCGAAGTTTCTACCAGGTCACGGGGCCACACAAAGTGATAACCGGCCTTATCGTCGTCTCCTTTAATTTGCCCCCACGGAATAGAAAGGCTGGCCACTGTTCCTCCCGGAAATTTTTTAGACTGATGTACGTTTAAGACAGTGGCGCTT
>JAHEZA010000633.1 GCA_023251335.1 Chitinophagaceae bacterium
CTTTTCCCTTTTGTTGTTTTTGTTGTTGATGATTTCATTGATTGCTTTCCAGATTTTCAAAAATAAAGTGTAAACAACTCAATGATAATATGTTAATAGTGTGCCAGATCTTTGTGACTAAAAGAATATAAGAATTTCGACGAGAGACCTTTTAACACGTTAACATACCTGCCTTTGGCGCGGTGAATTATCTCCTCAATTACTGCGCTGGATATAGTAGAATTGCGGAATTAATTACACGAAGGTTTTTACATCTTCCTGGCGAATTACTTTTAAATCTTTTCAATCCAGACAGACAGCGATCCTGCAGGCGAAAAAAAATTGCCCCATCCATCTTCATTGATAGTTACTTCCTCGTTTCTTTTGCCAAGGGCATCAAAAAAGATTCTGCCTGCATATCGTTTACCTGCTTCCATATTTTTGTTTCCTTCATCGCCCGTGGAAATTAGGACTGCACAGCCACTGTGCTCGCCATCGCCTTCACGGGTCCATCCTATACAGTTGGGATGATCAAAATAGTCCCGTTGGATTCCATAAGCGTGGTCACACCTTACCTGCAACAGCTTTTCAATATTCTCCGTTTTTTGCAGCCAGATTTCCTGTTCATTTCCTTGCTTATCTTTATCCTTATAATGTCCTCCATACAGGTCAGGATAAAATACGCAAGGATATCCTCCGTCTCTAAGCAATATCAACGAATAAGCTATCGGTTTAAACCAAACTTCTACCGGCGCTTCCAGGGCCTGTAGTGGTTGCGTATCATGATTGCTCACAACGGTTACTGTTTTTTCAGGATGAATTTTTACGAGCGTGTCGTCAAAGATTTTTGAAATGTCAAAGTCTTTTCCCTGCCTGGAAGCATGATGAAAATTTTGCTGAAGCGTGGCATCGAAAAGGCTGACCCGCCCATTGGTGACTTCCAAATATTTAACCAGTAGTTCTGTTTCCCCGGGAGACCAAAATTCTGCCACCGCAAAAATTTCCTGTCCTGTGTTTTTACGCAGCTCGTCTAACCACTCGTTATAAAACCAGTACGGCATGTGTTTTACAGCATCAAGTCGAACCCCATCAAAATGCACCTGGTCATAATACCATTTTCCCCAATAATTAAGTTCGCCCCGCACGCTTTCATTTCTGAAATCAATGTCATTAAACATCAGGAAGTCATAATTTCCGTTTTCATCGTAAATCATGTCTTGCCAGTTGTCCCCGTTATTATTCAGTATTCTGAAGATACCGTTACCATCAATTCCTTTTGCCTTGTCTACACCCGTAAAACATTTTGAATCCCAGAGATATTCGGAATACTTTTTATTTCGCCCCGGGAAAGTGAATTTTGTGTAAGCTTCTATTTCAAATGGCTCCGAAACGGCTTCCTTCCGGTTATCCGGATTTACGCGTACTACTGTTATTTTTTCCAATTCATCACCTCCCGCCTTATGATTTAAGACGACATCAACCATTGCCTGCATCTGGTGATCATGGATCGCTTTTATCGCTTCTATATATTCATCCTTGCTGCCAAATTTTGTTTTAACGGATCCTTTCTGGTCAAATTCGCCGAGATCAAAAAGATCATAAATATCATAGCCGGTTCCATTGATGCCATCAGCACATTTGCAGGCCGGGGGAAGCCACACTGCACTAAAGCCTAACGATTTTAATCTCGGCGCATCAGCTCTTAGATTATTCCATAAATTGCCGTCATTGGGAATATACCAATGGAAATACTGGATAATAGTTCCCTTAAACATCAATTATTTGATTTAAGTGTCTTTTCGATCTTTTTCCTGGAATTTCCTTCCCGTTTTATTTCTTTTTTTACTGCGTCGGCAGATACGTTCAGTTTATTTTTCTCATAATTCACTTCGTAATCCTGGCCACCAGCTACTTTGGAGCGATCCTGTGAACGTCCTCTTGTTGTTTTCTTATTCATAAAAATTGTTTTAAATGTTTCTAATAAAAATTATGCCAATGCCGCTTGCCGGGCCTTTTAAACCAAATTATTTTTTTGCAATAAAAAATCATGGCAGATATTTTGACCAAACAAAATTTGATAACCTTTATCTTTCATTAAAATAGTGCATTCGATCTGCCCGTACATAAAAAATTAAACTCCACGACGATGAAGATGCCAAAACTTTTAAGGCCCATGCTTGCCACCCTGGTAGA
>JAHEZA010000634.1 GCA_023251335.1 Chitinophagaceae bacterium
AAAATCCATTATCAAAAATAATTTTTGCCTTAAGGAAAAATTGAAATCCGTAATATTTGTTGGTTTACTGCTGGTTACGCGATTTGACATTTCAAAAAGTTATCAATTTTCTCTATATCGGCTCAAAAACATTGTAATTTCACCATCAAATCTTTCGTATATCATGAAAAAAATTGCATTTCTTTTTTCTTTGTCTGTTTCCATATTTTTATCCGTTTCAGCACAAAGTCCTGAATCTTCAAAAATTACTTTACCCAACGGCTGGAGCCTTTCACCCGCCGGCCGTGGATATTTATTGGGCGACCTTCCTTTAAATATGGCGGTAAGCTCATCAAAAAAATTAATAGCTGTAATCAACAATGGACAAAGCACACAGAGTATTCAGCTTATTAATGTGGCTTCCGGAAAAATCGTTGATAATATAACGGTGGCCAAAAGTTGGCTGGGCGTAAAATTCAGTGCAGATGAAAAATTTCTTTATGCCTCCGGTGGAAATGATAATTGGATAATAAAATATGCTATAAAAAATAATAAGCTTTTAATGCAGGATACTTTAAAGCTTGGAAAAAAATGGCCGGAAAAAATATCTCCTGCCGGTATGGATATTGATGATAAAAGGAATTTGCTGTATGTAGTTACCAGAGAAAATAATTCGCTTTATATTTTAGATTTGAAAACAAAAAAGACAGTTGGTAAATATCAATTGGATGGCGAAGCATACACTTGTTTATTATCGCCCGATAAAAAAGAATTGTACATCACTTGCTGGGGCTGCGATAAATTAATAATCTTTAATACTGTCACAAGAACTATTTCTCAGCAAATAAATGTAGGCGACAATCCGAACGATATTTGCCTGACAAAAAACGGAAAATATTTATTCGTTGCCAACTCAAACGATAATTCTGTTTCGGTAATTAATACCCGATCAAAAAAAATCATTGAGACTTTAACTTCATCACTATATCCGAATGCGCCACAGGGTTCCACTACGAATGGATTGGCACTTAGTCCTGATGAAAAAACTTTGTACATCGCTAATGCAGATAATAATTGCCTCACTTTATTTGATGTTTCCAGCCCCGGAAAAAGTGTTTCAAAAGGTTTTATTCCTACAGGCTGGTATCCTACTTGTGTAAAAGCGATTGGCAATAAAATCTTTGTAACAAACGGTAAAGGATTTTCTTCTTTTGCGAACCCGGACGGCCCTAATCCAACCTATTCAAAAGGAAAAGTTTATTATCAGGGCGGAGATACCACTACCAATAAAAAGTATAATCAATATATCGGCGGTTTATTTATCGGCACTATGAGCATAATTAACGTACCTGATAAAAAACAATTGAGCATTTATTCAAAACAAGTATATGCCAATACGCCTTATACAAAAGAAAAAGAAACACGAACACAGGGAGAAGAAGGGAACCCGGTTCCGCAATCTGCTAAGGAAATTTCTCCGATAAAATATGTGTTCTATATTGTAAAAGAAAACCGCACTTACGACCAGGTGCTTGGCGATGTGAAAGAAGGAAATGGTGATACGAGCCTTGTTTTATTCGGGAAAAATATTACACCCAATCAACATAAAATTGTACAGGATTTTGTGTTGTTAGATAATTTTTATGTAGATGCGGAAGTGAGTGCCGACGGACATAACTGGAGCCTGGGTGCTTATGCAACAGATTATTTAGAAAAAACATGGCCAACGAGCTATGGCGGCCGCGGTGGTGGTTACGATGCTGAAGGAAACCGTGCGATCGCTAATAATAAAAATGGTTTTCTTTGGAATAATTGTGAGAGGGCCGGGGTTAGTTATCGCACGTATGGAGAATTTGCTGATGATTATAAACCCAACATTCCGGTTTTAAAAAATCATTTGTGTAATTATTATACAGGATGGGATTTATCAGTCAGAGACACAGTAAGATTCAGCCAATGGAAAAAAGATTTCGACTCACTGGTAAGCATAAACGCTTTACCACGATTGAACACTTTACGTTTTCCCAACGACCATACTTCCGGAATGAGAAAAGGGCAGCCCACCCCTTTTGCCTATGCAGCGGATAATGACCTTGCAGTTGGCATGTTCCTGGATCATTTGAGCAAAAGCCCGGTATGGAAAGAGAGTGTAGTTTTTATTGTTGAAGATGATGCGCAAAATGGCCCCG
>JAHEZA010000635.1 GCA_023251335.1 Chitinophagaceae bacterium
GAATTAATTGAATCTTATCTTTTGTCTGTAATTGCTGAGCGAGACTAAAGACTTGTTCGGGGCTAATGGGCAGCGCGATGTTTGAAGTATCAGTCATGATAAAGTAGTTATAAGATTCTAAAATTATTGTCAGTAAAATTATAGAATTTTTTTGAAAGACTTAAGCCATTGATTGTTTTAAAATTTAGATACAACTAAACTATAGACAAACGAAAAGTTGAGAAATCTTTAATAAAAGTTTGTTCAACAAAACACTTCCGTAAGATAAACGTCTGTAGTGTTTCTCTTTATTTCTTTGCTATAAAACGCATATGCTTCCGGGATTTCTTCCTGCAAATGAAAAAAAGCGCAAGGCTTGCTTAATCCTTCAAATACCAACGTAAATCTTATAAAATCATTAACTACAAAATGTTCTGTCCAACCCGGCATCAGGGAAATATTGAACGCTTTAATGAGCTTGCATTTTCGCCCGTTGTCCTCTGTTAAAAAAGTATTCGGCCATATCCTGACGCCACAAAGCTCCTTCGTGAAAAATCTGCAATGCACAATGGTACAGCGTTCTGGTTGCTGCTGTATCATTTCCTTTATCGCTTTATCAATCTCGATTTGTGGTGTGGCCAAAATCCTGCTCATTCCTGATATTTTTATCCTGCTACGAAGTTAAAAATTTTGTAACGATTGAAAAGCGCTGCATATTAGCAAAGTCAATGGTGAAATAGTTATTGGATCTCTTTTAATAATTTTTTGGATCTTGATTTAAAAGCGGCAGTCTGGTGAGGAAGTTGGTCTTCAATCAATAGTTTTATTTCAGGAATTATTTCAGGATATTTTTTGGCAAATTTTCCAAGGATGGTTAATGAAAACGCTTTGATCGCAACCGCTTCTTTTGGCGATGCCAGATAGTTGAAACAAATATCCATTACCGCACCTTCATATTTTTCCGGAATATCCACTGACTGCAAAAGCCTCACCGTATTGCGTTTTATCGAATCATGAATACCGGGTTTATCTAAATTGGCAATCAATTTTTTAAAATTGTTTTTGATCAGGTCGGGATGCGCTATCACGCAATAACTAACAGGCCACGATGCTCTTTGAGTTATCCTGTATTCACCGTTCAGAAACAAATTAAATAATTCGTTGAATCTTTTGGGATCATCCCCAACCCAATGTACAATTTTCTGACAGTTTTCTTTGGTGTGCTCTTGTAGTATTTGAAGCCTTAAATTCATTCAACTGGAAAATAAAAAAATCAACTTTTTATTGCTTTACTGTATTTTCTAAGCAAATCTGCCATTCGTTTTATTTCGTCTTCATTAACCGTGATATGGGTTAATGATTCATTCATATCGTCATTAATAAATTCCATACTGCTTTTTTTTGAAATGCTTGCAGAACTATGAAACTCTCTCGCACCGGTATTTTCGGCGATCCGGATTATATTTTCCGAATTGATGCCGGATCCCGGCATGATGATAATTCTTTCGTCAGCCTGTTTTATCAGTTGCGATAGCAAATCAACTGCCTCAATTGCTTTCGGCCTCAGTCCTGATGTCAGGATTCTTTCGAAGCCTAAACTGATAATGGTTTCTAATTCCGCAGCCGGATCTTTTACCCTGTCGAAAGCCCTGTGAAACGTGGCTTCGAGTGGGTAAGCCAATTCAATCAATTCACTGCATCGCTTTGCATCTACTTTTCCGTCTTTTGTCAAGATACCGGTTACGATGCCATTGCATCCCGCTTGTTTACAAAGAATCACATCCTTTTTCATGATCTCAAAATCATCATCACTATATAAAAAATCACCGCCTCTCGGGCGGATCATGGCATATAAGCCGATACTTAATTTTTCTCTTGCTGCTTTTATAAATGCATAAGAAGGCGTGGTACCGCCCTCGCCGGGGCTGGCACACAATTCAATCCTGTTTGCACCGGCTTCCTGCGCTGCTACACAACTTTCAATATTAAACCCGATTACTTCTAATTTAAAATGCACGTTATTTGTTTGTTTACTATAAAGATTATTTTATCATGCGGAACGGATCTTCTGAAAACCGTAGTATTTGCGTTAGCAGCTTTTCACCCATAACTTTTCACCTGAACCTTCTCGCCCCTTCTAAATTGCTCCCAGGTCAAATATGTATTTAGCAGCAACTATTTTTTCTTCT
>JAHEZA010000636.1 GCA_023251335.1 Chitinophagaceae bacterium
AAGTGATACAGATTATTACGATGTATATTCCACAGCAATTACCCAGGCGGTAAATCTACAGGACCGTTTTGTAGTAATGGATGTTTACCATAATGTAGCTAACCTCGATGTGTGGGATTTTGATATAAACGGAAATGGCGGAACAGGTGGGTTAAGAAATATTATTTCGGGCACCACGGACGAACTGAAATATGCTGCGGCTTATTTTCCTCAAATCTATACCGGCGTTGATTTTAATTATGCGATGCCCGGCGATCAAACTACCAATAATGATGCATCTATAATTGTTACCGGAGTCGCCGCTTCAAACCTTGCGGATTTGAAAAATATAAATAATGCCCAATATTTCCAGGCAAAAAATGCCATCACCAATATTCAAATGCTGCTGCCGCCATCACCGGCTATTGTAGGTATATATGCAGCAGTGGACAATGCGCGTGGCGTGTGGAAAGCGCCTGCCAACGTGAATATTGAAAATGCAATCGCTCCGCAATACTTAATTACCAATAATGAACAACAGAATTTAAATGTAGATACTGTTGCTGGAAAATCGGTAAATGTAATTCGCAAATTTGAAGGCCGTGGACCTGCAATAGTTTGGGGAGCACGAACCCTCGCAGGCAACGATAATGAATGGCGATACATTTCTGTGCGCAGGTATTTTAATATGGTAGAAGAATCCACCAAAAACGCCACCGAGCAATTTGTATTTGAACCCAATGATATCAATACCTGGGTGCGCGTAAAATCAATGGTGGGAAATTACCTCACACAGCAATGGAAGTCCGGAGCACTAATGGGCGCATCCACCAAAGAAGCCTATTTCGTGCATGTAGGCCTGGGCGAAACAATGACCGAGCAGGATATTTTTGAAGGCCGCATGATAGTGGAAATCGGTTTGGCAGTGGTAAGGCCCGCAGAGTTCATCATACTCAGGTTTATGCACAAAATGCTGCAGGAATCTTAATCATAAAAAATAATTATCCATTTAAAAAATATTATCATGAGCATTCAAAAAAGAAATGGCGATTGCCCACCACCTGATAATGGGTGCGATGATTGCAAAGACAAAGACAACGCCACACAAAAAAGCATCACTGCAGAGCGCATGGCCATCTGCACTATTTTGTATGAAACAGAAGGTAACGTAGCGCAGCAGCAAACAAAGTTTGATGGCGAGAACGTAGTATTCAAGGAAAAGAAATGTATGTTTCTTCACACGGAAGAAAATTATCGCCGCTTTAGAAACCTGGAAATATGTGCGGGAACGGAATTGCTGCAAACCAACAGTTCTATCAAAACAAATGTAGCCTCTCTGAATAAACTGAATACTGATCTCAATAAACTATTAACCGACATTACCAAGCAAATCAAAGATGCCAAAAGCAAGTTTGCTGATTTGAAATCCGCTTCCTGCAAATTGGACGACAGCATTACGGATAAATGCAATGCCGCGCAATGGAAGGCGCTTACAGGAAAGGTTTTGGAAAACTGTAACGAAGATCCCAAACAGCCGATAGACCCATGTAAAAATACCGAATCGGAAATTAACAATTTAGTTTGTCTGCCGAAGGGTTTGGGAAAAGACATTGATTATATTTTTCAGTCTTCGGCAGATGTTACCGGCATTCAATTGTTTTCAAATATTGACACATTAGATCCATTGCAAAAAAATTTGTCTGACAAATCAAACGCTTTTGAAAAGCTCATAAGCGATACGATGAAAACGCGCAAGGGCGATCTGGATAAATTGCAGGCCGACCTGGTGGACGCTGTAAAAACAATTACTCAAACCGCTATGGACCGCAACAGTATGCGCAGTGATTTTGAAGGATATTACGATACCACCAAATTCCTATGTTGCCCGCCCTGTGATTGCGTTACCATTTCCACAGCCAATACAGACAGTACCGGAAAAGATAATTGTAAGGAAGAATGTAACCCACGTCTTCAGAATTGCGGAACTAAAATCTGTGATATATGCAAAGATGTGCAGGTTACCTTCTGTTGCGACAGCCCGGATACTCCTGATAAAAAATGTGATTGAAAGAATATCATTTAATAATTTAAAAAAAATATTATGCTCACAAATCATCAATATCAAAATATCGCCGATGGGTGGGATAAAGATACCATCCTGGATTGTTGCACAACGCAGGATTCCGGCG
>JAHEZA010000152.1 GCA_023251335.1 Chitinophagaceae bacterium
CCCTGGAATCAGTCAGGTCTTTATTAGAAACGATAATTTGCTCGCCACTGATTGACCTGATACGGGTTGTTTTAATGCCAACATATTCAACAGAACCCGCCTCTGATCCAACGACGAGAAAGTCTCCGATTTCAAAAGGGCGGTCAAAGAAAATTACAAAATAGCTGAAAAAATCACCCAGAACGGTTTGTGCCGCCAGCGCAACAGCAATACCTCCGACACCAAGCCCTGTAATTATCGTAGTTACATTATATCCCAGGTTGCTTATAAGAAAAACAAGACCTATAAACCATACGACTCCATTTAAGATGCTAATTAATCCGCGCGCCTGCTTTTGTTTGGTCTCGCTATTCTCCTGTTTGCTCAAAAAATTAAAAATCAAATATCGAATTGCGGAAGTAATCAGGCGCAGGATGAAAAAAGTAATGATAAACAATCCTGCCACCTTGATAATATGGTTCGCCCTGGTACTCAAATTAAGATACTGGATAGCGCCGAAAACAGCAGCAAAATATAAAATGGGAATAAATGATTTTTCTATAATCATCACTATAAAATCATCAAACGTATTATTGGTTTTCGCAGACCATTGCTTTAATTTCTTTAAAACCGGGCCTTTTAACACTTTGATGATGCCGGACGCCAATACTATTATTCCAAGAACTATCAACCAGCTTTTCACCGAATTTCCAAAATAAATATTTTCCAAAAAATTCATAACTATTACATTTAACAACGATTTTAAATAGTAAGCCGCATCATTGCGCTACCAATATTACCCCGAACGAAGCGGGCAATATAACAAGTTTCATTACGAACGCCTTGCTATTTTGTGCTTTTTACGTTTTAATAACATTCACAACGTGAATGTTTGCATTTATAAATTACTTCTATTTTAATTGCGAATACAAATCCGGATAATCCGTAATAGCGCCATCAACACCCATATCTTTTACGCGCTGAATATCTTCGAGCTTATCGGGCGTCCACGGAATAACGAGGACATTTTTTTCATGAAATGCTTTTACCAGGTCCGGTGTAATCAATGAAAATTCAGGACTAAATATATCAGGTTTAAATCCCAGTGCATTAATATATCCTTCGGCCGTATTTTTAATAAAATCGGGCACCAGGAAAGATATCTTCACGCTTGGATATTTTTCATGAATTATTCTTAAAGCCCGCACATCAAATGACTGCATCATCGTGCGTGGCGCAATTCCTTTATCAATAATAATTGCCATTGCGGAATCAATATATTCTTCCAGGGTTGAATAAGTTTTCCCGTCATAACCGGGAAGTGATTTTATCTCGATGTTGTAGTGATTAATGTGATGTTTCTCTTTTCCATACGCTTCCACAGAATCTATTAAAACACGCAGCAGAGGCTTAACCGCATGAATTTTTTCCTGACGTGGAAAAGCCGGGTAAGGTTTCATCCCCACATCATATTTAGCTACACTGTCATAAGGCATGTTATAGATTAACCTGCTGCGTCCGTCCTGCTTTGTCATCGTGTCGCCTTCAGGAGTAAGGCAGAAGTCGCTGCTAAAATAGTCATCGTGAGAAACTACAATCTTTTTGTCTTGAGACATTTGCAGATCCATTTCCATCGTACAATCATAATTGATGGCATTCTTTTCAGAAGCAATTGAATTTTCAGGCATTAGCCCTCTCCCGCCACGATGTGCTTGTTGATCAAACTGCATTTTAACCGCCGGTTCTTTTCTATCACCGCACGACAGTAGTAAAGCAACAAATAATAAAGAAAATAATTTTTCAGGAATCATGTTAGATTGTTTACTATTTCAAAAGATCAATCGAATATTAACCTACGGGTTCAACACGAAATTCTAATCATTGTCCAACCAATATCCTTTTGCCAATTGCTGAAAGGTAAGAATTTGATTGTTCTTCCACGCAACATCCTTCTCCAATTCTTTCATCATTATTTCCGCAACTTTTGAAGCAACCTTGCAAGCAACTCTTGCATCGATAAACAAAATTCTTGTACGCCTTGCAACTACATCTTCCACTGTGCGCGCCATTTCATTTCTAACTGCCCAAATCACCTGTGCCTCCGTGAATTCCATACCTTCAACTAAAGGCGCTTTCCAAGATGCATTTTCTGCCATCAGCTTTTTTATGCCGATTGTATCGGAACCATATATTGAAAGAGAATCTATTTCTGATTGTGCTATTTCATACCCATGAATTTTTAAATCTTCTGTAACGCATTTTTTAAATGGCAGCATTTTATACCGGATAATTTTTGATAAAGTATCTTCTGCCATTTTGCGGTAAGTGGTCCACTTGCCTCCAATTATCGACACCAATCCGCTTTTGGAAATAATTACTTTGTGGCTTCTCGAAATCTCTTTTGTTTTTTCTGAGCTATCGGTGGTTGCTGCCAGCGGCCGCAACCCGGCGAAAACACTTAATACATCTTTCCGGGAGGGGGTTTTGGATAAATATTTTCCAGCGGTATTCAACACAAAATCTATTTCATTGTCTAAGGCTCTTGGTTCTAATGAATGAATTTGCAGAGGCGTATCCGTAGTGCCGACTATCACATTTTGATACCAGGGAATAGCAAATAATACGCGGCCATCATCAGTATGCGGAATCATCATCGCGTCTTTACTTTGTAAAAATGAATTATCTAACACCAAATGAATTCCCTGGCTGGGACGAATAATTGGCTGATCTTCGGGCGCGTCCATTTTTAAAATATCATCCGCAAAAACTCCCGTTGCGTTTATCACCGCTTTAGCCTTCACTTCATAAATAACTTGTGTTTCTTTATCAATAAATGTCGCACCGACGATTTGGCTATCCCGGCTTTTCACTAAAGAAAGCACTTTACAATAATTAATAACAACACCATCGTTTTCAACACATGTTTGTGCAAGGTTTAACGCAAGGCGTGCGTCATCGAATGTACCGTCGTGAAATAATACGCCACATTTTAGTGAGGCCTTTTTGATGGCGGGTAATCTTTCAATGATTTCTTTCTTGCCAATTAACCTTGATTTTCCAATGCTCAGCTTTCCGGATAACCAATCATAAAATTTAAGTCCGATTGTGTAAAACATCCCGCGAAACCACGAATAGCAGGGAATAATAATGGATTCGTTTTTTGTAAGATGGGGAGCATTTTGCAATAACAATCCTCTTTCTTTTAATGCCTCTTTTACCAGTGCAATATTTCCTTGTGCCAGGTACCGCACACCGCCATGAACCAATTTAGTACTTCGGCTTGATGTTCCTTTTGCAAAATCTGCCTGTTCTAATAACAAGGTCTTAAAACCACGCGTAGCCGCATCTACCGCGATACCTAAGCCGGTAGCGCCGCCTCCAATGACCAGGATATCCCATTCATAATTTTCGTTTATTGATTCGAGTTGCAGGCCCCTGTCGAACAAATTCATTTAGAAATTTTTATTCATTTCTTCCAACAATAATATAATCACTTCATGGAAAATTACTAATTTGCTTTTTAATTTTTTATTTTAATTCCTTTTATTCATAAAATAGAAATTGACAGAATAAGTTCGTTCACTGTATGATTGCCTGATTCTCTTTTTAGAAATGTAAACGAATATTTTTAAACCTATAACTGCAATCTATGAAAAAATATATTTTAACACTCGACCAGGGAACCACCAGTTCAAGGGCAATCCTCTTTAATAACAATGGAAAAATTGCTTCGCTGGCTCAAAAAGAATTTAAGCAATTTTATCCTAAGCCGGGATGGGTGGAGCATGACCCGATGGAGATATGGTCTTCGCAAGCATCAGTGATTACAGAAGCCGTATTAAAAGAAAATTTAAAAGCAGACGAAATAGCTGCTATCGGTATTACCAATCAAAGAGAAACAACTGTTGTTTGGGATAGAGAAACCGGCGTTCCCGTTTATAATGCCATTGTTTGGCAAGACAGGCGGACATCAGAACAATGTGATATTTTAAAAGAAAAAGGTGTCGATGAAATTATTCGAAAAAAGACAGGATTGGTATTAGATGCTTATTTTTCTGCAACTAAAATTCAGTGGATACTGAAAAATGTGCCGGGCATAAAAGAAAAAGCAGCACAAGGAAAGTTGGCTTTTGGAACGGTTGATTCCTGGCTTATATGGAACTTAACGGAAGGTAAATTACATATCACTGATGTAACCAATGCCTCGCGTACTATGTTGTTTAATATCAATACGCTTGAATGGGATGAAGAATTATTGGAGATTTTTGAAATTCCAAAAAGCATTCTTCCTGATGTAAAATCTTCAAGTGAAGTTTATGGTGAAACTTCAGGGCAACTGTTAGGAACAAAAGTTCCTATTGCAGGAATTGCCGGAGATCAGCAGGCGGCCTTATTCGGGCAAATTTGTGTGAAACCCGGAATGGTGAAAAACACGTATGGCACGGGATGTTTTATGTTAATGAATATTGGAGACAAACCTGTCTTATCAAAAAATAATTTGATTACAACGATTGCCTGGAAGATTGGAAACAACGTTCAATACGCTTTTGAAGGAAGTATTTTTATTGCAGGCGCTGTGGTGCAATGGCTGAGAGATGAGCTTAAAATTATTTCAACAGCCGCTGAAATAGAAAGCCTTGCTTCGGAAGTTTCTGATAGTGGTGGCGTGTATATTGTCCCCGCTTTCGCAGGCCTCGGCGCACCGTATTGGAATCAATATGCACGGGGAACTATTTTTGGAATAACAAGAGGAACTAACAGAAGCCATTTTGCAAGAGCAGCGCTTGAAAGTATTGCTTTCCAAACAATGGAAGTATTAAAAGCAATGGAATCCGATTCAGGAATCGAAATAAAAGAATTGCGCGTAGATGGCGGAGCTGCGCAAAATAATTTGTTGCTACAATTCCAGGCAGACATATTAAAGGCTTCAGTGGTTCGCCCGGAAGTAACTGAAGTGACAGCAATCGGTGCAGCATACCTTGCCGGACTAGCGGTTGGTTTTTGGAATAGCATAGATCAGATACAAGGTCAATGGCAGATAAACAGGCGCTTTGAGCCAGATACGGAAAATAAAGAAGATTTGATAAAAGGGTGGTACAGGGCAATAAAGGCAGTGAATGCATGGACCGAAACAGAGAATATTTCTAAATAAAAAACCTCACCCCTGCCCCTCTCCAAAGGAGAGGGGTATAAATTCAACATCGGGAAGGGTTTCATGAAGTTTAAAATCTTTTAGCGCAATAATTCAAAATATTAATAATAAAACCAACATTATATGAGCCCTTTTACTGCTGAACTAATTGGAACGATGATTTTAATTCTTCTCGGAAACGGCGTAGTAGCCAATGTGGTATTGAAAGGCACCAAAGGAAATGGTGGTGGCTGGATGGTAATCACCACAGGATGGGCACTTGCCGTTTTTGCGGGCGTAGTGGTTGCCGGCCCGTATAGTGGTGCGCATTTGAATCCAGCCGTAACTATAGGTTTGGCTATCGGCGGAAAGTTTCCATGGGCGCAGGTTCCGGCTTTCATTGTTGCGCAATTACTTGGCGCGATGATTGGTACTTTTCTTGTTTGGGTGATGTATAAAGATCATTATAAAATAACCGAAGATCCAATCATGAGAGCCGCATCATTTTATACTATCCCTGCAATCAAAAATAAAAGGCTCAATTTCATCAGCGAACTCTTAGGAACTTTTGTTTTGATCATGGCCGTATTTTATATTACCAACGGTGAATTAGGTAAAGAAAAAACTCCTATTGGCCTTGGATCTATCGGCGCCATTCCTGTTGCATTTATCGTTTGGGCAATTGGTTTGTCGCTTGGCGGCACTACAGGTTATGCAATCAATCCGGCGAGGGACCTCGGCCCAAGAATCATTCACTCAATACTTCCCATGAAGGGTAAAAGTAAAACCGATTGGAAGTACGCCTGGATACCAATTATGGGCCCGATCGTAGGAGCAGCGATTGCCGCAGGGCTTTATTTAATATTGAATGGATGAAAAAGAAAGATGCATAAGATTTATTGACAGTAAACGAATGAATATTGAGGATTCTTATTTTTCCCCGTATCGTTTGTGTTCCATGGGTTAAGCTGTTGATTTTACATGCATTTTTAAATCCAATTCTATGCAATTTCAAAATAAAACTTACGCAAATTCAAAGTGGATTTATGTAATTTCAAAATATAATCTATGTAATTTCAAAGTTAAGTTTATGTAATTTCAAAATATAATCTATGTAATTTCAAAGTTAATAGTATATTTGGGGCATAATTTACCAACATAATGCCGAAGTTTATCACAAGAACCATAACGAAATTTATTAGAAAACAACAGAACAAATACCCCATTCTGGGAATTACGGGCCCAAGGCAATCCGGGAAGACAACACTCCTGCGGCACATTTTTAAGGATTATACTTACGTCTCCT
>JAHEZA010000637.1 GCA_023251335.1 Chitinophagaceae bacterium
ATTGCAGGAAATTTATGTCAGAAAACATAATTGTGTTTTAGATCTGGGTAGTAAACAAATAAAAATCGATAATTTTCATTCACAAAATATTATTCAAAGAAATCTTGAGTTATTTCATTTCCTTATTTCAAAAGAAGAAAAATTTGTTGATAATTTTTTAAGTGAAACAGAAAGAAAAATGCCTTTTGATATTCCCGCTACCCCAATGATGAGCTGGGGAAATTTAAACGATGCCCTAAACAATCATGATATTGAAATAGGCTCTCATTCTTTATCACACGTTACTTTATCCAACATAGGTGACAAAGAAAAACTGAAAGCTGAAATAAAAAATTCTAAAATACTAATTGAAAAGCAAACAGGTAGAAAAGTAAATATTTTTGCTTTTCCAAATGGTAATTATAATGAAGATGTATTAGAGGAATGCAAGCTTGCAGGCTATAGCCACGTGCTAACAGTAGACGAACAATTAATCAGAAATGGGAATGCGCAGGAATTCAAATTGCCTCGCCTGTTAATACCTTATTCAAATTATTATGAAAATTTTTTAAAGGTTGAGAATTTTCAGAATATAATAAAGAAGATACTAAAATAGCTTACGGTATTTTTTAAAGATAATAGTAAACAAGCTTTTAATGAATATTTTCACTTTATTTTATAGCAACTTGATTTAAATTATAACGAAAATGTGTGGCATTGCGGGTTTTATAGATTTTAATAATTCTTCATCAATTCAGATTCTGAAAGATAGTACGGATGTACTTTATCATCGTGGGCCCGATGGAAGCGGATACGAATTTTTTCAAAATGAAAAATGCCAGGTTGGCTTAGGGCATCGCCGTTTGTCTATTATTGACCTCAGTAATGCTGGGAGCCAGCCAATGTGGTACAAAAATTTTTGCATCATTTTTAATGGGGAAATATATAATTATGCGGAGATAAAAAGGGAGCTTGAAAAACTTGGGCATGCATTTATTTCTCACTCCGACACTGAGGTGATTCTGCATGCGTTGGAGCAGTGTAAAGAAAAAATGGTGCAACAATTTATTGGCATGTTTGCTTTTGTAATTTATGACAGCGAAACAAAAAAATTATTTTGTTGTAGAGATAGGGCTGGCGTAAAACCGTTCTATTATTACTGGAATGATGGATTATTTTTATTTTCGTCAGAGTTAAAAAGTTTTCACAAGCACCCGGGATTTAAGAAAGAAATTAATCAATCGGCAGTTTACCAGTTTATGCAATATGGTTTTATAATGGCGCCGCTTTCGATTTTTAATTATACTTATAAATTACAGCCTGGTCATTTTCTTCAATTTGATATTTTGCAGGCAACTTTAAAGGAAGACAAGTATTGGGATGTTTATCATGCCTACCACGAACCTAAATTGAATATCAGTGAATCCGAAGCAAAAACACACACACAGCAATTATTAATTTCTGCATGTAAATACAGGTTGGTTTCCGATGTTCCTGTTGGCGTTTTTTTGAGCGGAGGATATGACAGTACTGCTATTACAGCTTTGCTTCAATCAAATCAAAGCGAGAAACTAAAGACCTTTACAATAGGTTTCCATGAAGAGACGCACAATGAAGCGATGTATGCCAAAAAGGTTGCAGCACATCTGTCGACAGACCATACGGAATATTATTGCACTACCAAAGAAGCGCAGGAAATTATTCCTGAAATTCCATTTTTCTGTGATGAGCCATTTGGGGATTCATCCATAATCCCTACTACCCTTGTTTCAAAACTGGCGAGAAGACATGTGACAGTGGCGCTCAGCGCAGATGGAGGAGACGAGATATTTGGAGGATATAAGAAATATCCGTTGGCACTTGATTTTTTTAAAAAAATAAATCGTGTGCCATTTAAAAATTCAGCCGGCAAATTATTAAAACGCATTCCCGATATATTACTGAGCCAATTTACCAATAGCGACGCTGTCTCTATCAAAAAGCAGCGAATTGTTGATCTGTTGCAGCGCGATGATATCTCAACATCTTTGATTATGGATATGTTGCTTTCCCAGTCTTATTAAAACAATCAATTACAATTCTTGTTTACAAAAAATGTTACCAGGGCGAAAAGTTTTTTTGATAAAGAGAATGAAATAAATTCCCTGGACGATTTAAATAAAATGCTTGCTATTGACTATAA
>JAHEZA010000638.1 GCA_023251335.1 Chitinophagaceae bacterium
TGTTCTCATTTGGTGAATCGTGAATGGTTAATAGTCAATTGTGAATCTTCAACTATAGTAGGCAGAAGGCATGCCTTGTACCTACTATCATTCAATTATCAATTATCACTCTACTCTACATTCCACCCACTTATTTCCACAACGGGTTTTTGTCCTTTTAAATCTTCTGTATGCACCCAGACGGAAACCGTTCTTTCTTCACCGGGCAAGAGTGAAAAGTAATTAGCACCCCAAAAAACAGGAACTACCGATTCATTACTGTTTTCTTTTTTCAGATCAAGATAAACCATAAACGCAAGATGCGATGTCGGATTTTTCACTTTAACATGCATCCATGTTTTTCCATCTTTAACAGAAACCTCATCACTTGTCTGCAATTTCACTTTTGGTAATTGCTGAAGCATGGTAAGATCTGCATATTGTGTTTGGGGAGTAACATACCAATTGCTTTTCTTTACATCCAGCAAATCTTTTTGCATGGAGAGAACATAAAAATTGTCGCTCACATCTTTATGTTGCCCGTCGTACAATTTCAAATCCAGGAAATAGGTTTTTGTCAAATCCAGCTCAGACGGTAGACTGAAAACCTGCTTGGTCTCTTTGGAAACCAAATCAGGAACCGAAACCGATTTTTTTAAAACAGATTTGGAACCAATATCAAGCACATTTATTTCCGCCGTTAAACCATCAACCGGTTTGCCCGTATTGTTCATTACCTCAACCGAATTATCTCCATAATTATAAGAAACATGTAGTGGTTCATTGGCTTTTCGTGCTCCATAAAATGCGCCGGTCGGCATCAGGTAATAATCATACAATTGCCACCAAAGCTTTGGCCACGAAGCATTGTACATCCATTGAATGATACCTGTCGCCTCAAATCGATTGGACTCAAACGCTTCAAACATCGCACGCATCCCCTCATAATTCAGATATTGCGCTTTTCTTTCGTAATCATCTAAAGAAGTTGGCGTTCCCAATCTTTCATTCATTGCATTGTTGTACGCGGTAAGATTATGAAATTTACCGCGCGCTGCATGATACAACCATGAACTGCTTATAGGCCACAAAGAATCTTTGGGAATCATTTTTTTCAGGCTTTCAAGAACGGGAACCTGCGGCCCCGGACCGGTTTCTGTATTAAACCCGAACGCTCCTCCGTAAGTGGTATCTATGTACCAATAATCCGGCGGAACATAATCATAAGGGCCACGCATTTTCATCCCGGTCGGGCCGGTGATCTCACTTTTCCATTCCTTGGCAGATTGTGCATAAGGGCGCGTAGGATCATTATTATTTAAAACATCCAAATATTTTTTCTCCAGTTCCGGACGAGGCCATTTGTCACTGCCATACAACCACAGAAAAATGCTTGGATGATTTCTCAGCCAAACGATTTGATCGTGCCATGATTTTGTTGCGATATCAATTTGTTCCGGCGTAATAATGGATCCGTATTTATCTTCATAATTGCCGCCAAAAATTCCTTTCCATTCCCACTGGCAACTAAATCCTACCATCAATAAAATTCCTTTTTCATCACACAAATCATAAATGTGTTGATTGCCGCCCCAGAAACCTTCCATTCTTAGCGCATTCAGATTCATGTGAACTGCATAATCAACCCCTGCTTCTTCGTAAGCGGGCGTAGCATCCAGCAACATAGGATCTGTCCAACCACCGCCTCGTATCAATATTTTTTTTCCGTTCAAACGATAGGCGCGAAAACCTTTATCAGTCATATATCCCGAAACACTTCGAACGCCAAATTTCATTTTTTTTGAATCAGAAATTTTATTGCCGGTTTCAAAACGCATTTCAAGAGAATAAAGATGCGGTGCTCCTAAATCATGCGTCCACCAAAGTTTCGGATGATCCATACTGAGTTCTTTATATTCTTCCGGAGTAAGAATAATTTCTTTTGATTCGTTTGCATTTAAAGACACCTCTTTTGAAATATGAATATTATTTTCAATCGTCGTTTTTAAAATGCCGTTTATATTTTTATCCGAATGATTTTCCAGTTTTATTTTCACTGTGATATTTGCATGATCCAGCGTGGCCGTATCTACATCGGTTATTACAAATGGCTGATCCAATGATACAGGGCCGGTTTCCAGCAAATGAACATCGCGCCAAATACCCATGTGATTATCGGCG
>JAHEZA010000639.1 GCA_023251335.1 Chitinophagaceae bacterium
GTCATGGAAACAAGAAGTATTGGACCCGATGCTCCCTGGACAGATTCCAGTAGCAAACACCCAAAAGATGCTGACTTTAAGGCGCTCATCGAAAAATACAGAAAACTTGGCTTGCCGGGAATTTCACTTTTAATAAATGATGCCCATGGAACATGGATAGGCGCTACGGGTAAAGCGGATATTAAAAATGATATTGATTTTGTGCCGGGAACGATATCCAAGGCAGCAAGCATCACCAAATTATTTATGGGAACACTTGTGTTCAAAATGATAGAAGATTCTGTGCATACCGGAATGGGTTATAATGACCTTTACAAAAAAGTGAACAAATGGCTTCCATCAGGAATTACAGACAAACTTCCCAATGGAAATCAAATAACACTGGGCCAATGTTTGAAACATGAAACAGGGTTGCCAGACGTGATAGAAGAAGATAAATTCTATCTCGCTGTTCTTAATAATCCCAATAAAAAATGGAAGCCGGAGGAATTGCTGGAATTTATTTACGACAAAAAACCAGACTTTGCTCCCGGAGATACCGCAGTTTATTCTAACACAAATTTTGTAATCGTTTCGATGATATTGGAAGCGCAGACGGGAAAAAGGCATGTTGATCTGCTGAAAGAATATATTTTGAATCCACTTGGGTTGACCAATACTTATTATCAGCCTTATGATGAGTTGCCTAATTCTGTTGCACAGGGTTATTACGATTTGTATAATAACAACTCCATTGTAACTGTTTCCAACCTGGTTACGGGAAGTGGAAATGGCTATGGCGGCATCTACAGTAATTTATTTGACCTTTTCAAATTTGAGAACGCATTATTCATACAAAAAACATTATTAACACCCTATTCATTAGCCTTAATGCAGACTTATGGAAAACAAGATGGCGGCAATTATTATGGATATGGATTGCAGAAATCATACATCCAGCAGGATGGCGTGTACGGCATAGGACATAAAGGGCGTGATCTGGGATACTCAGCGAATCTTTTTTATTTCCCTCAAAAAGGAGTAACACATATTTTCTTTGTCAATTACGGAACGGATGCAGATAGCGGTCTGAAGGATGTTTTTGGAAAGTTCGTAGATGAACTTGTCGCGCTGAGTTTGCAATAATCTACGCGTAACTTAATATTTGCTCAGCTCATTCGTTGTCTCATGGCCTCATATAAGATCATACCGGCGGCAACAGAAACATTCAGCGATTCGAAATCTTTTTGCATGGGAATTTTAAATTTTCCGTCGCATAATTTATAGAGCGATGATTGGATGCCTTTGTCTTCGCTTCCCATAATGATGGCGCATGGTTCTCGCAGGTTTATGTCAAATACATTTTCGGCGGCAGTCATTTCGCTTGCGAAAACTTTAATACCATTCAAATGCATTTCATCTATGGCGGTATGCAGGCTTTTGACCCGGCAAACAGCTATGTTTTCTAACGCTCCGGCAGAAGTAGTGATAGCGTCTTCATTCAAAGCCCCTACCCCTTTCTCCGGAATTACCATGGCATGGACGCTGCAACAGTAGGCCGTTCTGGCCAGGGCGCCAATATTTCTAATGTCAGTAATTCCATCAAGCATTAATAACAAAGGCGTTTCACCGTTTTCCACAATCAATGAAATTACATCCTGGAGATTTTGGTATTTTATTTTTGATTTTATCGCGATACATCCTTTCGGATTTTCGAGATTGAAATTTCTTATTTTTTCAAAAGGGACTTTATTTATGGGCACTTCAAACTCTAAAGCAATCCTTCTTAACTCATCCGTCTCTTCTCCCACAATATTGTTTTGTAAATAAATTCTTTCTAATTGCTCGCCGTTTTTCATGGCATCAATTACAGAATGAATTCCTCCTATCAAAAGATTTTTTTTAGGACGGTGTTGCTGAGTAAATGTTTTATGTTGTGGCCTCACTTTTCAAATTTACTTTATTATTGACCGAAATAAAAAGCCCTCATTTGTTGAGGGCTTAGAGTTTAGTTATCCAGGTTTATTTTATTCCAAATGCCTTCTTTACTTTAGGAACATAATCCAGTTTTTCCCAGGTGAATAATTCCACCTTTACGGTCTTCGGAGAACCGTTAGGTAAATTAAAAGTTTTGGTCACCACTTCATTGTTACGTCCCATGTGCCCATAAGAGGCAGTT
>JAHEZA010000153.1 GCA_023251335.1 Chitinophagaceae bacterium
GCTTCTTGTTATTATTCCATTAAGCGCCCCATATCCGCCATTTTACTAACTTTGATTTTGCTCTTTTCTACGAATGTTCGCAGCTTTGCAACTATGTCCATGCAGTTTAAAAATATTACTCCCGTTCCGGGACTTCAAAAGTATATTGAAAAAATATGGGTTTTTAAAAGCACCGGTAAAATGCCCGCCGAAGATATGAAACTCGTGGTGCCCAACGGCAATCTGAAACTGACCATCTCTTATCAAAACGGAATAGTGGCCGACATCAACGGAAAAGTATATGCATCCAAAGAGCACGATATTACGCTCACCGGCCTGGTGGATGTGCCGGTGATCCTTGATGTAGAAGCAGATACCTGTACTGAAACCATCGGTATTGAATTCAATCCACAAGGTGTATATCGTTTTTTTCATTTTAATCTGAACGAAATTCAAAACCAGATCTGTTCTTTGAGCGATTTAGCCGGCAATAAAGGAAAACAACTAACACAACAAATTGCAGATGCTGCGTCGGCACAACAAAAAATAATATGGATACAGCAATTTTTAATGAGTCAGCTTCTGCTACACGATGAAGACTGCATTTTCGAATATTGTGTAGAAAAAATACTGGCTTCCAAAGGAACGATAACCGTTAAAGAACTGGAAAAGAAAACCGGCTTTAGCAGCCGCTGGCTGAATATGAAATTCACAGAGAAGCTGGGAGTAAGCCCAAAAAATTTATCATCGGTCATTCGTTTCAGGCAATATTACCAGGCACTGATCAGCCACGATGAAAAAACCTTTTTCAAAAACGATTTTTACAACCTCTATTACGACCAGTCACATTTTATCAAAGCTTTCAAACGTTTTACCGGCCTGCCTCCTACAAGATTTGAAAAACGGATCAACGATTTTGGAAGAAGTTATTTTTATACGGCTTAATGCATTCTGTCTTGTCCCGTTGTTGGTCTTGGTCCTCCCCATTGTTGTTCCTGTGACCAACAACTTCTTTTTCCATGTCATTTTCTCGTCTCTTCTACGGAAAAATTATTGATGTTATACAGCGTATGTGAATTTTTAATTTTCTACCGTCGCATATCATAAACAACGCGACGCTGCTCCAATGCGGAGAGGGAGAGATTCGAACTCTCGGAGGTTTAAGCCTCAACGGTTTTCGAGACCGCCCCATTCAGCCGCTCTGGCACCTCTCCTTAATAGACCCTTTCCTGGCTATGTTAGCGCAAGCACCGCTCGTGCCATTATCACTTACTATCGTTGTAAAATTTAATTTTTCTTTTCAAAAGTATACTAAATGTAGGGTGTATTTCAAATTTTCGCAAGGTTGCCAACCTTCAATTAGTTCATTTAGATTGAAAGATTAAAACTGAAGGTTGGCAACCTTTAATCCAGGCGAAAATTTGAAATGCGCCCTAAATGTACAATTCTCTTTTAATAAAACACAAGCGGACGCTTCCGCTAAACACACGAACGACAACCTCGCGCCAAAGTGGGGACAATGACAATTGGTGACGTGGCCTGCTCCGTCAATTTTCGGGGGCAATCTCTTCATCATTGCCTGGCAGTAAAACAACAAATAAGAAGGATTTTTATTTTCGTAAATCTAACAGCCGTGCCCTGCTGCGGAAAGGCTTTGAGGAGAGATGCGGCCTGGGAAGGAATCTTTCTCTAGCTTCTTGGCTTGTCGAAGATGTCAGCCTGAGCTTGTCGAAGGCGGTTCCTTTTTTCAACGGTTGGGAAACAATTGTTTTCAGCAGATTTCCATGGCGTAATCACATTACGCTTCACATCATTTTAAATCATGCGCCTCACAATGACGGGGTGAATATAATATCTTTGTAGCGGTCATTCGCGGGTAATGATTTCCACTCATGTATCGTGGCTATAAAATATATTGACGGGAAGAAAGGTGGCGTTCTCAAATGACCAGGTTTTTTAAATAAAAGTTCCTTCATGATAAAAGAGACTTTATGATCGACATAATCAGCATTAAGAAAGGCAGTTCAGGCTTCCTGCCCTTTTATATGATTGTTTTTATGTGTTTATTCTTTTTATTTGAAGCTGAAGGGCAGGTAACTCCCTTTCGAAAATCGGTGTTGGATTCTTTAAAAGCGAATGAATTTAATCTAAGCATTGCATTTGCATTCAATGCCAGCCAGGATGGTATCTCATCAGCCGAAGGTTCAACGGATTTAGGCATGATGTATTCCACAAGCCGTTCCAGCTATGAAGTATTGCAGAGCAGCTATTATAGCTTGCTGGGAGGCGTTACTACATTTAACCGGTTTGCAGCTATTTTTAAAGGAACTATTTTTAGTCATACGATAGTTGACGGATATGTAAAAGAAAAAAAAGTTTACCCCGAGCCTTTCGTAATGTTTTCGGAAGATGCCAACAGGGCACTGAATTACAGATGGCAATTCGGCCTAAATGGTGTTTATGCGTTTAAGCCTACCAAAGTAATCAGGATGAGAATGGGTGCAGGCCTTTTATATGAGAAGGAGAACTGGCAGATGATTGGGGCTGGATTATTACCTTATATTGATACTTTTCCGGATGCAGTTAAACATTATATTTTTGATACCATCGGCGTGGCAAATAACGGAGAATTACCAAGGGATAATTTTAGAACTAATTTATATGCCAACTTTCTTTGTTCGTTTACAAATAATATTAGTCTAAACACTTTTTTTGATGTCCAGATGCCTTTTAAACCACCTTATCATGGCCTTCCGGTGGAAGACGTTTTCCCGGTAGATACCAAGCTTCGACCGCGCATATTGATAAATATGCAATTATCCATCAACATATTGAGGAAATTAAATGTCATCACTGAATTTTTAATGCTGGAAGACAAGGGGCAGATTCCGGTGTACGTGCCCGACTTTGCATATAATTTATCAGAAGGGATTCAATTTGAATTTTAATGAAAGCAATTTTGGAGTATGCTCAGTTTGAAATCAACAGGAGGTTTTAAGATTTTCTTTGAATTTGCATAGCACAATCTACTGCCTGGATTTAAAATTAAAAAATACCGTTTCGTGTGCCGCGAACCGGGGCAGGAGGCACGTCTCCGTTATCTTTTTTCTAAACTTAATCCTTGCTCATCGAAATGTTGCGTTAATGATAGCCTTAACTTTCCATCTGTTTCGACCCGCTAAAAATTAAAAAGAACTGAATTAACATCAGCAATTTTATTTATCTTTATTAAATATAATATATGTAGCTTTACGGCAGAGCATTCTTAAATTCAACAGTTTCTACGAAAACTAAAGCCTCCTTACCAAGGGAAACAATCAACATTCTGTCAATCTCAAAAAATAATTATTATGAAACACAGCAGTCGTTTTATCGCAATGTTATTTGTATGCTTTACAATTAATTTCTTTTTTTCTTCCTGCAACAATAGTGAAAAATTCGCCAAACCGGGACAACTCTTAATTGGGCCAATAAACATTAGAGGCTATGACACATCTGACAGCAGTCTTACTTTGAAGGACGATAAGAAGAATGATGCCAGTTGGGTGAAAGTTTCAAAAAACCAGGTTATAAATTGGAATGTAACTGATCATGCAGGCGCCTTAATAGCAATCGACACCATAGCTGTGGATACATCTTATTCTGGTGATCCGAATTTCTTTTCAACCGCTCCTCATCGGTTAGGTCCTTTGAAATGGCAGGCACAAATTAAGAATTCCAGTCCCGCCAAAATAATACTTGAAAAATATTATATCAAATGGACATTGAAAAGCACCGGAAAAACTTACATTTTCGACCCCCTTTTGCAATTAAATCCATAATAAATAATTAACTATGTCTTTGGCATATCGCGTTGGTTATTTTTTGACTATTCTTTTTTGCCTTACCTCTTTTTATAGTTCTGCCCAGGACCAGAAAGTGGCCGATAGCCTTGCACGTATTTACCAACAGGATAACCTTGCGGATACTACCAAACTTGAATTACTAAGGCAACTGTCTTTCAATGAAATAAAAGACTATAATTTATCATTAAAATATGCTGAGGATTTAATAACCCTGGCACAACAACAAGGGAATGACAAATATCTTTTTTACGGCTATTTTCAAAAAGGGAATAAAAAGAGATTATTAGGCGACTACAAGGAAGCGCTTGCTGCTTTTTTTAAGAGTGCAGAAGTGGCAAAAAGATCTAAAAATTTAAGGTGGGAAGGCAGCGTATTTGGCGCCATTGCGGATGTATATTCACTCACCAATGATTATGAGAATACCATACTTTATCATCGTAAATCCATTGCGATCCTTAGACAATCTGCTGATTCTATAACCCTTGCTTCGGCAATTTTAAATACAGGAGAAGCTTTTCGTACAGCAGGGAATTACGATTCGGCCCTGCATTATTTCCAGGAGTCTGAAAGAATATTTGAAAAGAAAAATTACCCCCAGGGAAAGTTTTACAGTATTGGGAATATCGGAATGGTTTACGCAAGCCTGCGAAAAACCGAAGAGGCCAAAAATAATCTGAAGGAAGCCATTGATTTTCTTCAGTCATCAGAAGATTATTATGCCCTTTGCGCCTATTTTATTTCAATGTCTGATGTCTATTTGCAACAAAACGACATTGAAAAGGCATTAAGTTATGCTGAAAGAAGCCTGCGCCTGGCACAGCAGAACGATCTGAAAGAGCAAATAAGAGACGCTGACCTTAAACTTTCAGAACTATATGAAAAAAATCATAATCCTGAACAGGCACTTAATTATTACAAGGCATATATAGCTGACCGGGATAGTATTAATAGTATCAAAAAAGTACAGGAAATAGCAAACCTTCGCACTAATTATGAAGTAGCCCAAAAGCAAAATGAAGTAAATGTACTTAACAGTCAAAAAAACATGCAGAAGATGCTTCTGTTTGTAGCATTAGCGGTAATAGCCACCATAGTCGTGCTTAGTATTAAATTGCTTAGCAACTACCGGCAAAAACAAACAGCCTATGCGCTCTTAAGCAAAGAAAAAGATATTTCTGAACAACGGCGGGAACAGATCGATAAGGCCTTACAACAATTAAAACGTACCCAGGCCCACCTCATCCAGTCGGAGAAAATGGCTTCACTGGGGCAGTTAACAGCCGGTATTGCCCATGAGATCCAGAACCCGATGAACTTTGTAAACAATTTCTCCGATCTCAATGCAGAACTTATCGCAGAATTACAGGAAGAGAATAAGAACGGAAATAATGTAGCTGTACAAAGTATTGCAAGAGATATTTTAGACAATTCAGGTAAAATAACTTACCACGGTAAGAGAGTAGAGGGGATTGTGAATAGCATGTTGGAACACAGCAGGTCAGGTACGCCGGAAAAAAGGCTCACTAATATAAATACCCTGGCCGATGAATACTTCCGCCTGGCTTATTCCGGGTTAAAAGCTAAAGACAAAAATTTTAGTGCAACCATGCAAAAAGATTTTGACCCTAATGCCGGTGAAATTAATATTGTACCCCAGGAAATCGGACGTGTTATTTTCAACCTGGTAATAAATGCCTTTCACTCGGTAGCCGCCAAAAGTAAGGAAGCGCCTGATAATTATATCCCAACTGTTAGCGTTGGTACAAAAAAGGAGAACAACCAGCTATTGTTATCTATAAAGGACAACGGCACCGGTATCCCCGTGTCGCTGCAGGAAAAAATTTTCCAACCTTTTTTTACTACCAAGGCCGCCGGCTTCGGCGTAGGCCTCGGACTTTCTATAAGCTATGACATTATAAAGGCTCACGGTGGCGAGATAAAGGTAGAAAGTGAGGAAGGAAAAGGCAGCGAATTCCTCGTCATACTTCCCCTGGAAAATGATGTTTGATTTATTAATGGAGGCAAGATGAAATCATTACTGTAAATCCTTTAGCATCCGTTAGTGCCTTTTAAAACCGGAATTATTGAAAAGTTCGGATACTGGAAAAATGTGCAATATTTTACCCTCTGATGACTCATAAAAAATAAAGAGATGCGATAACATGATATGTCTCAGAAATTTATGATTTAACGTAATCTGGCAAAGTTTTTTAGGTAAAATTGGTGAATTCATTCATCTAAAATTTTTGCACAATGAAAAACTTTCTAATTTTTGTAAGTGCCGTAATATTGGTGATGTTTATTATTACCTTTATCATTTACCCATCAATTATAAAGATCCATGTTGTCCTGGGAATCGCTCTTATTATAGCCGTTCTTGGATTTTTTAAATTGAAAAGCATGGGACATGTATGATTAGATTGACGAAAAATTTATACTTCCGGTTGGCAGGTAATAATCATTATCAAGATAATAGTACAAGATGGATCATTGGGCTAAAAAGGAGGCTTTTCTGTAATATTTATTGCCGTTAAATCCTCACAATCCTGAT
>JAHEZA010000640.1 GCA_023251335.1 Chitinophagaceae bacterium
ACGAAGCTTTTACAGTCCCAGCAAAAACTGCATTGTATCTGCCCCATCGGCGTAGTCAAATAAGCCCGGATGCTGTGTCTTGCCAAAAGAAATGTTTTGTTCACTGGCTATACATTGGACATCTGTATCGTCAATTAATTTTTGCAGCAATTCATTTTTATTTTCATAGAAAGAATAGTGCAGCTCACTAACGGGAGAGAATACTGCATCATTTTCCACGAGTATAATACTTTCATTAGACATGTAAACTTTATTATTCATGATAAGCAACGCAAGATTGTAGTCATAATTATTTTTGTATTTTGTTATGACGGATAAGTAATTATATTTTTTAAACGCATTCAATAACATCACAAAGTCGTAACCTTTCGGCACATATATTTTGGTTACGTTTCTGCAACCCAAACCAAAAAAAGAATACACATCATCGGCAAGAGATGAAAGCTGGCCAAGCGTTTCATTGCCCGATAATACTGCTACTGATGTTTTATTCTTTCTGATCAGCGAAGGATATTTTCCAAAATAATATTGAAAATATCTGGATGAATTGTTGCTACCCGTAGCAATGTAAGCGTCACAATCTTTAAGCAATGATGAAATGCTGACCATCTCTGAAACCTCACGTTGCCATTCAGTCATCTTCGCTATTAAATGCGTTAACAATACCTCATCTTTATCTGAGAGCTTGATAAACTGATGATGCCCCGAAACAAACACCGATAGAAAATCGTGAAATCCGACAAGCGGGATATTCCCTGCCATCACAATTCCTATTTTTTGTGGTTGTATGTTATCGTCAATATGATAGTGGTTCACCCATTTTTTTAATAAATCGCGATTGAGGTAAAACTTGCAGATATTAGCAACAGACAGATCAATAAATTCCTCCACAAACCATTTATTTTTTTCAAAGGCCTTTTGTTTAATGGCCTTGAATTCTTCCGTATTTTCTTCCAGGTATTTTTTCAACCTTACCAATAAGGTAATTCTTTCCTCTAAATTCATGTTGATAAAATTATCTCTTTATATTTGTAGCAAATTAAACAAGGCAAATTTCGTGAATAATTTTAGCCTGATAACCTGCTTAAACATAAAAAAATGGCAATAAAAATAACAGACGAATGTATCAATTGTGGTGCTTGCGAACCTGAATGCCCCAATAATGCAATATATGAAGGCGGCGTAGAATGGGCGATAGAAGATGGGACTACGGTAAAAGGGCCTATTACATTAATGGACGGGACAGTGATGGATTCGGCTCAACGCAACGAACCGATTGCTACAGACATATATTATATTGTTCCTAATAAGTGTACAGAATGCCAGGGGTTTCATGAAGAACCGCAGTGTGCAGCCGTGTGCCCGGTAGATTGTTGTGTTCCGGATGAAATGTACCAGGAAACAGTTGAGGAATTGTTAGCAAAAAAGGATAAATTGCATGTATAAGTAACTTTTTTCAATGGCATAATAGCCTAATCTTGCAGGTGATATTTCCTGTACATGGCGAGGGTATTTTAATCAATACTTTCGCCTTTTTTATAACTAATGAAACTGAATAAATATACACTCTCTTTTGCGCTGTGTTCTTTAGCGATCACTATGTTTATTTCATGTGATGTCAACGTAAAAAAACCAACACCAAAAAGTACTTCTACTGATGAAATACTGAGCGCTGATTTGGCCTTCTCTGATATGAGCAGACAGATTGGTATGAAGAAAGCCTTTCTCCAATACATTGCCGACGAGGGTGTGCTGCTTCGTCCAGATCATTTTCCTATTGTTGGCGCTGATGCTATAGATTATATCAGCATGTTAAGCGACACGGCTTATACACTTTCCTGGAAGCCCATGCACGCCCAAATTGCTAAGTCCGGAGAGATGGGCTATACTTATGGAGTTTACATATTGCTACTAAAAGATACCACACTGAAAGGAACCTACGTTAATATCTGGAAAAAGGGAAATGACGGCGAATGGAAATTTGTGGTGAACAGTAATAATCCGGGGGTTAGCGTTCAGCCATAAGTTGAAGCGTTTAGCTTTAAAAATATATATTTACAAAAAACATTGTATACTATTTATGAAACCAAAGATTGCTTTTGTTACCGGTGGTTATTCCGGCGAAGCCGAGATATCTTACTTAACTGCTAAA
>JAHEZA010000641.1 GCA_023251335.1 Chitinophagaceae bacterium
AGGCTTACGTTGATAGGAACATCAGGAAATTTATAATCAATGCCACCCGTAAGCCGCAGCGCGAAAGAAACACCATCATGGTGATCGTCGTTATTATAACCGCCACCCCCAAATCCTAACACAGCGCCGCCTCCAACAAAATATTGCAAACCCGGCGCTCCATTAATGGCTCCCTGGTATTCATATAATCCTTCTAAACCGACACCCCCTCCGTTAAAGAATAATAACGAACCTTCCAAGGCAGTATTTTCATTGGTAGAATGGCGAATGTTGATACCGCCTACGGATCCATTACCGGCATAAAATTTTGCACCGAATGCCGTCTGGTATGTTTGTGCATTTACCCCTGCAGCAGCAATAAAAATAAATGCGGCGAAAAAAAGAAATTGTTTTTTCATCAAGTTGTTTTTTATCCGGCAATTTTTTAAAACACCGAAGTTTGAGATTAAAAAATTATGACCGCAAAAGTATTAATTAAAATTTTTTCCAAAGTAACTTTTTACAATTTGTAAAAATGATAACAATTATGAAGGGTGTATTTCAAAATTCGCACTGCTTTCCCTCACCTCAAAAGGAGAGGGATTAAAGGGATAAGGCAATTAAAAAAAGCAACATTTTGAAATGCACCTATTATAAATCAGTTATTCCTTCATCTTTTTCGGGAGAATTATCTGCAGCATTCTCATTTACTAAATTTCCGAGTGTTGTGATATTATTGATGTCTTCTTTTTTTTCAGTTGCCTCCTCATCTTTTTTTCGTCCTGTAATTATCAGTCCGATCATCATAAAGAGTGTGGTCAGAATGATTACCTGAATCACTAATGATTTATTGACCAAAGGAAACGCCATTGAAGCAGGAATAGCAAAAAATAAAAGAATCGTAATCAACCCCCGTGGTGCTACAAACAAGAGCGGAAATATAGGAAGCCTGGCTATTTTAAGTAAAATAGTTCTTACAATAAATATCGCTGCGAAAATCAATAAAGCTGATACGAATGTGTTTTGATTTATGATTTCTTTTGTTTCAAACGAATATCCAAAAAGCGTAAAAAAGAATGCCCTGATTAAAAAGGCGCCTTCCATTACGATTTCCCTGAATTTCGATATTTCCTTATTGAATTCATAAGGATTTAATTTTTTGATCCATTCAAAATTTTTCAGTTCATCTATATTGTTCAGGAACAATCCAAAAAATAAAATGAATAGTAAGGCTGGCAAATGATAAATTTCTGAAACCGCATAAATTAGAATGATGAGGATAATGATTGGAGCATGCTTAATAGGATGATCTATCGTGCGAAGTAGAAAAGATAAGCCCAATGTGGCAATGAAAGAAACCACACAAATAATCAATACCTGCAACCCAAAATGACCAAATGCCGGTAGATTCACATAGTCATTCTGTAGTACAAAATTAAAAAACACGACGCCCATAATATCTGACAAGCTGCTTTCATAAATTACAAACTCTTTATTTTTTTTCGAAAGATTCCTGGCGCTGGAGATGGCTACGGAGCTACTGATTACACAGATTGGTATCGCATTTAAAAGACTTTGCCTCAATGATATTCCACCAAAATACTGGAATGCGTACGAAACAATAAAAGACAAAGCAAACGTGGAAATGAAAGAACTGAAAAATGATTTTCTTATTAGTTTGAATTTAGATTTGTTCAGCTCTAATTCCAGGGCTCCTTCCAATACGATTAGTATCAATCCTAAGGTACCAAAAATTGGAAGCAAGCCCGAGAGGTCCGGTATTTTAAAAGAAATAAGATCTGCGATTTGCCTTGCCGACCAACCCAAAATTAATAACAGAATTACAGAAGGAATCTTTGTACGCGCGGATGTAAGATCGAACAAGTAACCAAGTAAAAGCAGGATGCATATTATAATGATTACGGTTATAGTCATAAGATTGATTATTATCGAAATTGACCTGTAAACCTGCTTGTTTGTTTACCTGGGTAGCTGCAATATAAAATGATTTTTTTAAGTAAAAGGACTTTAAAGTTGTTTTTTATTAAGCGAATAGAATGTAGAGAAGAAAATTATAGCGCTGGAAGGAAAATAGAAATAGAAGATATTCTTGCTTTACTGTTCGTTTCAAAGTTATCAGTTTTTTGAAAGTTACCAACTTTCTAAAACAAA
>JAHEZA010000154.1 GCA_023251335.1 Chitinophagaceae bacterium
AAAACGAATGAAAAAATTCAAAGTCTTGTTGACTATTTTACAATCGCGCCGGACGCAGATAAAGTTTGGGTAATCGCTATCTTCAGCTGGCGCAGACCAAGGCGTGCCGTGAATTCCAGGCTGATGCGCGAATGGTGTATTGAGATGGCAGAAATCCCTGAATGGCTTTTCAATGAATGCTATCATACGGTGGGCGATCTATCTGAAACATTGGCATTGTTGCTTCCCGATGAAAAAAATGAAAATCAAAAAACGCAAAGCCTTTCTTACTATTTGGGAAAATTGATTTCAATAGAAAAAGAAGATGAGTCGGTGAAGAAAAAATTTATTGTTCATAGCTGGCAGCAAATGAACAAAAATGAAAGATTTGTATTTAATAAATTTATCACCGGCAGTTTTCGCATTGGCGTTTCACAAAAAACAATTGTCAATGCGCTGGCAAAAGTGGTGGAGCTTTCGCCATCAGTGATTGCACATCGCATCAGCGGCAACTGGGATCCGGTGATGATGACCTTCAATGATTTATTAAGCGAAAGCGCTTCCTTGTCTGATTTTTCAAAGCCTTATCCTTTTTATTTGGCTTATGCTATTGATGATGATGTAGAAAATTTAGGCGATATCAATGAATGGCAGGCAGAATGGAAATGGGATGGCATTCGTGGACAAATCATCAAAAGAAATAATGAACTTTTCGTATGGAGCCGGGGTGAAGAACTAATGACAGAAAAATTTCCCGAATACTTTATTTTAAAGGATTTATTGCCGGATGGTGTGGCGCTTGATGGAGAAATAATTCCGGCAACTGATGGAAGACCTCTGCCCTTCGCTGTTTTGCAAACACGTATTGGTAGAAAAAACATTTCCAAAAAACAATTGCAGGAAGCGCCGATTAGTTTTTTTGTGTATGATTTGTTGGAATATAATTATCAAGACTGGCGTGAAAAATTATTAACAGAAAGAAGAAAAAAGTTAGAAGAAATTATCACACCAATAAAAAATAATGCTATACAAATTTCTGAAATCATTGATTTTAATTCATGGAATGAACTTGCAGAACTCAGGAAAAAATCACGCGAGAAAAACAGTGAAGGAATTATGTTGAAAAGAAAAGATTCGGTTTATAAAGTAGGGAGAAAACGCGGTGATTGGTGGAAATGGAAAATCGATCCGCTTACGATTGATTGCGTGATGGTGTATGCGCAAAAAGGAAGCGGGCGAAGAAGTAATCTTTATACAGATTATACTTTTGCGGTAAAAGATGGAAATGAATTGGTCACATTTACAAAAGCGTATTCGGGATTGACTGATAAGGAATTTGCACAGATCGATAATTTCGTAAAAAGAAATTCCATTGAAAAATTTGGGCCGGTAAGGACTGTAAAACCGGAGCTGGTTTTTGAAATTGCTTTTGAAGGGATCGCAGCAAGCAGCCGGCATAAAAGCGGCGTGGCACTTCGTTTCCCGAGAATGAGCCGTTGGCGGAAAGACAAAACCGTTGATGAGATAAATACACTTGATGACTTAAAAGAAATGCTGGAGATTTATGGAAAATAATAAAGAATATTAGAAAGGGTTAGAAGAGTTTAGATGGGTTAGAAAACTGTAGTAATTGCGAAATGCCATCAATTGCTTTTAATTTTTTTTGCCAACCCGGCAAGTTTTTTTACCGTATTGATGTTACGAACGGTTCCTTTTTTTGCAATTTTTGGAAACTTCAATTTAGAGCGTCCCATTCCGTTTGGGTAGTGAATATAAATTTCCCGTTTGCCTGTTATAATTTCTTCTGTTTCTTTCTTTGAAAATTCTTCTACGATAGATTCGTCAACTATTTGCTCCAGAAACAATACGCCCACCTGCGAAGGATTTGCCGAAGGAAACGGATTATTGGCAACAATTGTTTCCAGTTCTTCAATTGTCCTTATCATTACAGAAACCGGGTTTGGGAGTTTTGTCTTTAAAGCCTCTTGAAGTTTTACCGCCGCTTTCTCTTCAGGCACTTTACTTTCAAAAAGTACGTTGCCGCTTTGAATATAGGTTTGCACATTTTTAAAACCGATTCCTTCACAAAGCGCTTTCAATTCTGTCATCGGCAAAATGTTATTTCCGCCCACATTTATTCCCCTTAAAAGTGCTACAAGTATTTCCATTTTGATTGAAAGATTATAGTCTTAAAGATATCAAAAATCAGCGCATTCATTCGATTTAATTCGTGAAATTCGTGACTTACAATGAAATTAAAAAACACTCCAGGTTTCCAAATAGTCAATCAGTGGCTCACTGCCAAAGATTTTATTCCCTTTGCTTTCCAGGAAGAAACGTGGCAACATATTATCAATAATAAATCCGGGCTGGTAAATGCGCCAACGGGTTGCGGAAAAACATTTTCGGTTTTCCTCGGCGCAGTCATTTCTTTTATCAATCAACATCCTGAAAATTACCAAACTAAAAATAAAAATGGGCTGCAACTATTGTGGATAACGCCTTTGCGCGCCCTGGCAAAAGATATTGGCCGTGCGATGGAAGAAGTAATTGAGGAACTGGGAATGAATTGGAAAATTGGAATCCGCAATGGCGATACGAGCATCAGCGAGCGTGCGAAACAAAAAAGACAAGTTCCCGAAGTGCTTATCATCACTCCCGAAAGTTTGCATCTTTTATTAGCCCAAAAACATTACCCCGAAATTTTTAAAACTTTAAAAATAATTGCTGTTGATGAATGGCATGAATTGCTGGGAAGTAAGCGTGGTGTGCAGGTAGAACTGGCATTGTCAAGAATTATTGGTCAGAGATTAGAAAACAGTAAACAAACAAATAAACCGAATTTTAATTCATTAAATATCTGGGGCATCAGTGCAACAATCGGAAACCTGCAACAGGCGCAGGAAGTATTGCTTTCGCCACTTTCTCAAATGAATTTTTTAGAAAAAGATTTTGTAACCGTTACCGCGAATATTGATAAGCCAATTGATATCGAATCTATCTTTCCTGATGAAATAGAAAAATATCCGTGGGCGGGTCATTTGGGAATTAAGCTGGTTGATAAAGTCATTCCGATTATTTTGAAAAGTAAGACAACACTTATCTTTATCAACACGCGGGGCATGAGTGAAATGTGGTACCAGGCGTTGCTTCACGCTTGTCCTGATTTAGCGGGCGCTATTGCATTGCATCACGGAAGTATTGAGCAGGCACTGCGTTTTTGGGTAGAAGAAAATTTACATACGGGAAATTTAAAAGCGGTTGTTTGTACCGCCAGCCTTGATTTAGGCGTTGATTTTCGACCGGTAGAAACCGTGATTCAAGTTGGCTCTCCAAAAGGCGTTGCGCGTTTTTTGCAGAGAGCGGGAAGAAGTGGTCATAGGCCCGGCGAAGTAAGTAAAATTTATTTTCTGCCCACGCATTCGTTAGAATTAATAGAAGCCGCGGCATTAAAAGAAGCCACTAAAATAAAATTGATAGAAAGCCGCGAACCACGAATTTTGTGCTTCGACGTGTTGATTCAATATCTGAGTACGCTTGCCATTTCAGATGGTTTTTATCCGGATAATATTTTTGAAGAAATCAAATCCACTTTCTGCTATAAAGAAATAATGGAAGAAGAATGGCAGCAAATCCTACACTTTGCAACGGCCGGTGGCGTTGCATTACAGCAATATGACGACTACAAAAAAATAGAAATTATTGACGGGCTTTATAAAATAAATAACCGGAGAATTGCTATGCGTCACCGTATGCACATCGGCACGATTGTGAGCGATCCGATGATGAAGGTAAAATTCATTAGCGGAGGCTATGTTGGCGTTATTGAAGAATGGTTTATTGCGGGTATGCAGCCCGGCGATGTTTTTACGCTCGCCGGAAGAACACTGGAATTTGTAATGATAAAGGATATGACATGCCTCGTAAGAAAATCGAATGCAAAAAAATCAAGGATACCAAGTTGGCAAGGGGGAAGGATGCCACTTTCGGCGAACCTCGGATTTATGCTGAGGAAGAAATTTGATGAAGTGGAAATTGAAAATGAAGAATTGAAAATTACAAAAGATAAAGAACTGGAAATCTTAAAACCACTTTTTGAATTGCAGCAATATCTTTCACATATTCCGAGGCAAAATGAATTATTAATTGAACAGATTGAAACCAAGGACGGGTTTCATCTTTTTGTTTTTCCATTTGAAGGAAGATTGGTACATGAAGCCATGGCAGCGATTTTAGCATATCGGATTAGTTTAATTACACCCATCACTTTTTCTTTCGCAATGAATGATTATGGTTTTGAATTACTAAGCGACCAGCCAATTCCGTTGGATGACGTTAACGCATACATGCTTTTTTCTCCGGATAATTTATTCGAAGACATTCAGCGCAGTCTGAACAGCGTGGAAATGGCCAAAAGAAAATTCCGTGATATCGCCGTCATCGGCGGGTTAATCTTCCAGGGCTTTCCCGGCGAACAAAAAAAGGCCCGGCACCTGCAATCTTCCGCGTCATTATTATTCAATGTGTTTTCAGAATATGAGCCCAATAATCTCCTATTGCGACAAGCTTACAATGAAGTGATGGAGCAGCAAATGGAAGAACAGCGCCTGCGCGATATGCTGCAAAGAATCCAAGAAGGGAAAATTATTATCACTTTTCCAAAACGATTAACACCATTTTGTTTCCCGATAAAGGTAGATAGCATGCGCGAAGACCTTTCTTCAGAGAAACTGGAAGATCGCGTAAAGAGAATGCAGATGCAGTTGGAAAAATAGAGAGACATGTTGGTGTGCCTTAGTTTAAATTTATTGAGATCTCAAAACGCTTGTATTCACGTAGCCGACGTAATAGGCAGATGATAATCAGTTTACAAAAAAAATAACTAAAAATAAATAACTGAAAACTATCTTGCAGCCCGGCTCATATCCATCTAAAATAAATGGTTGATTCATCGGCTATAAATTTCATTCATGTTCAGTATTATTACCGGTAGTATTATTTTAAGTGTTTTGCATGCGATGATTCCAAATCACTGGCTTCCCATTATCGCGATTGGAAGAAAGGAAAAATGGCCGGTCAGTGAAGTAACTGAAGTCACCTTTATTTCCGCGATAGCGCATGGGTTGAGTACGGTAATCTTAGGGTTTATTCTTGGATACCTCGGCGCGGCATTGTCTGAGAGGATAGAATATTTCACCCATTTTATTGCTCCGGCAATTTTGATTTTATTGGGAATATTCTTTATTTATCGCCATCATCACCATAAGCATTTTCATATTAATGATGATATTAAAAAGAAGAAGTCAAAGAAAAAAATTATTGTGGCGCTGGTGTTGGCCATGTTTCTATCGCCCTGCATGGAAATAGAGGCCTATTTTTTATTAGCCGGAACAGAGGAAAGATGGCTTATATGGTTTATAGCGGCATTGTATTTAATAATCACCACGCTGGGAATGGTAACGCTGGTAAGGTTAGCATATCTCGGAATTTTAAAACTCAACTGGCATTCTTTGGAACATAACGCCGGTATCATTACAGGCATCACTTTGATAGCAACCGGTATCCTGGCTTTCTTTATTCACTGATCACTTAAGCAATAATATTTCATTTCTTTGCACTTATATTTTTACCGCTTAAGTTTGCACCTATTTTATAAAAATGAAAGTAACCGAGCATATCAAAAAAGCAAATGGAGGAACAGGGATTTCTTTTGAAATACTTCCCCCATTAAAAGGGAAAACGATTGAATCGATTTATAATCACCTGGATCCTCTAATGGAATTTAATCCAGCCTTCATTAACGTTACCTATCACAGAAGCGAGCAGGTATTTAAAAAGCGGGTAGATGGTTCTTTTGAAAAAGTTGAAATACGCAAGCGGCCAGGTACCGTGGGTATATGCGCGGCCATTATGAATCATTACAAGATAGACGCGGTACCACATTTGATTTGTGGTGGATTTAATCTGCAGGAAACCGAAAATGCGTTAATTGATCTTGCATTCCTCGGGATTGATAACGTATTGTTGCTTCGCGGAGACGCTGCAAAAAATGAAGCGGTGTTTGAACCTGAAAATGATGGCCACTCTTATGCGATTGATCTTTTGAAGCAAACGGTAAATCTGAATCACGGTATTTATCTCGAAGATGATATCAGAGATGGGTATAAAACTCAGTTTTGTATTGGGGTAGCCGGGTACCCGGAAAAACATTTTGAAGCGCCTAACCTGCAGAGCGATCTGCGCTATCTGAAAATGAAGGTAGATGCAGGAGCCGATTATATTACCACCCAGATGTTTTTTGATAATAAAAAATATTTTGAGTTTGTAAAGAACTGCAGGGAAATAGTAATAAAAATTCCCATCATACCCGGTTTGAAACCAATA
>JAHEZA010000642.1 GCA_023251335.1 Chitinophagaceae bacterium
CTTACTAAAGATCAGCATATTCAGAACCCGTTTGAAATGCAACCTAAAGACCATCTCCATTTTCTTGAAAATAAGAATCTGCTTTTTTTGTTGTTTTACTGGTTTTTAAGCGGTTCTAATAACCAACTTCCTGGATAAACTCCGGAGGCTTTCTGACGTTTGATGCCTGCTCAAAAGCGTAAGCCATCTTAATTAATGCGTGTTCGCTGTAGGCAGTTCCAATAAAAGAAAATCCAATTGGCAGGTTATGTATAAATCCCATTGGCACCGTTATGTGCGGGTAACCGGCCATCGCCGCCGGTGAAGAAAAAGAAAAACCTGTATCATAATCACCATTTACCAAATCAATGCAACAAGCTAATCCGTTGGTAACTCCACACACGGCATCTAATTTATTTTCTTGCAGCATCCCATCAATAATTCCCCTGGCGGAAGTTGACTTTGCTATTGCCTCTTTATATTCCGGACTATTCAAATTACCTTTTTCATTGGAATTGATTAAGATTTCCTGCTTAAAAAAAGGCATTGCTTTCTCAGCATGGTTGTCATTAAATTCAATGACTTCTTTTAATGATTTTACTTTTGCATTGGACGTAGAAAGATATTTGTTCAAGCCATCTTTAAATTCAAATTGCAGCACGTTATATTGGGCTTTGCCCAACGGATTGGTCTTTTTTAACAGATCCACTTCTATTACTGTGGCGCCATTTTCTTTCAGCAACGCAATTGTCTTATGTAATAATGCCAGCACGTACGGATTTCCATCGTCCGATAAAAACGATTTTTCAAAGCCAAGTCGCTTTCCTTTTAACCCATCCTTAGTTAAGAATTGAGAATAATCTTTTTGAATTTTTCCTTTGCTGTTTAATGTAACCGTATCATTTGGATCCGTGCCGGTAAGATGAGATAAAAGTATTGCTGCATCGGTTACTGTTCTTGCCATTGGTCCTGCTGTATCCTGCGTGGCTGAAATAGGTATGATGCCAGACCTGCTCCACAAACCCACGGTAGGTTTAATACCCACGATACCATTAACAGAAGAAGGGCTTACTACCGAACCGTTTGTTTCTGTACCAATAGCAATCGCACAAAGATTAGCCGCGACCGCAGAACCGGAGCCTGCGCTGGATCCCGAAGGATTGCGATGTAGCACATAAGGGCATTTGGTTTGTCCGCCGCGACTACTCCATCCGCTGGTAGAAAAGGTAGAACGAAAATTCGCAAACTCACTAAGGTTTGTTTTTCCCAGCAATACCGCCCCTGCTTCTCTTAGCCGCCCAATAATAAAGGCATCTTTTGAGGCATGGTTTCCAACAAGCGCCAGCGAGCCTGCTGTGGTCATCATCTTATCACCGGTATCAATATTGTCTTTTATTAAAACAGGAATGCCATGAAGCGCGCTTCTTATCTTACCGTTTTTTCTTTCATTGTCCATTGCTTCAGCAATAGCAATGGCATCAGGATTGATTTCAATAACGCTGTTGAGTGAAGGCCCGCTCTTGTCTATCTTTTCAATGTTTTTCAAATACCATTGGGTGACCAATTTTGAGCTTAGTATTCCATTTTTCATTTTTTCCTGCAAAACAGGAATGGTCATTTCAGCAAGATCGATATCTTCAAAAAACTCATGGGCGTTTCCGTGAATGCTACTTGTTTTTTCTGCTGCCAACAAATTTGCATGGCCTAAAATAGCAGGTAAGCCAAAGCTGGCAAGTGTTCCATTTCTTATGAAATTTCTTCTGTTAATAAATCTTTTCATTATGAGTTTGAATTTAAGAACTAAAATTATTGATTTATTTCATTGATTGGCGTAAATATAATCAAAGAAACCTGCGTGCCTTTTTTTGAAAATCGTTCGTACAGTGAACGAGTAAATACTTAAGATTTCTATTCGCCCGAATGATTCATTGTTTCTATCAACGCGGGTTAGCACGGATAAATAATTTTTTTTATTATAAAACTTATTCTAATTTGTATTATAATTCATTATTCCTTCTGATTGCCATCCTTCCCTTTAAAGATTAGAGCCTAAAAATCATTGAAATCTTTTTTTCTTTAACCATAAACATTCAAAAATGAAAAAGTACATTCTGGTCTTTCTTCTACCATCTGCCATGATCTTTTCCTGCGAAAACAAAGAGGGAA
>JAHEZA010000004.1 GCA_023251335.1 Chitinophagaceae bacterium
GGCTAAACTATTAGAATGCATCTGCTGTTGCAACGAAGGGAGCTTCTCCTGTGTAAAATTTTATCAATCGAAGATATATTTTTGGCGAATGTTGAATTTGTTACACAAAACTGGTTTGATAATTCTACAATTCAGTCAGATTTTTTAAAGTGATCGCCTTTTATTCCCAAGATCAAAAAAATGAAATTTACATTTTTTGTTGCTTCACTGTGATGCGAAATGGGGCATAGAATCGAGTGCACGTTCTTCGGTGAAGGAAGTAGAAAAGTTGGGCTGACAGCAAACAAACAAATTCGGTAATTTTTATTTTAGACGTTTTGTTGATCCAAACACTTTGAGAAAAATTGAAAACATCGGTGCCACGGCACAGATAAATAAACGCTTACCGTAGCACGGTTATCATCAATAATAATTCATCCCCTCGTTTTTAAAAGAAAAAAACAGCCTTAGCCTAAACAGGCCCTTCAACAATTTTTTTTTGTTATTATTAAATGCTTTACCTTTCTAAACATAAGCTATAACACAAGCCCTTACATGAATATCAATAAAAAAAATTCTGTTGATTTAAAAAAAAACACTTTAGATGAAAAAATAAAAGCAGATAAAAAAGGTGTGCCATTTCCGGTCGCAGCCATCGGCGCATCTGCGGGAGGATTGGAAGCGATCAGCAAATTTCTAAATAAGCTGCCCCATGACGCGGGTATCGGTTATGTAATTATTCAACACCTATCGCCCGACCATGAAAGCATACTGCCTGAGCTCCTGGAAAGAGAAACGAAAATGCCCGTACACCAGGTAAAGAATGGTATGGCTGTTAATGTTGATAATATTTACGTCATCCCGCCAGACACCTACATGAGCATTGTAGACGGACATCTTACTTTATCGCCCCGCAAAAATAAGGGAGGTATTTTTTTACCTATCGACTTTTTCTTTAAAAACCTGGCCCTTGTTTATCAAAATAAAGCGATTGGCATTTTATTATCAGGAACCGGTTCTGATGGCACAGCGGGCGTTAAGGATATAAAAGGCGAAGGCGGTATTACGTTTGCCCAGGACAGTTCTGCTGCTTTCAAGGGAATGCCTCAAAGCGCCATTGATTCCGGCTTTGTTGATTTTATTTTGCCCGCCGGCGAAATCGCGAAAGAGCTGAATGATATTTTAAAACTTCCGTATTTATCGCTTCCTGTAAAGGAGATAGCGCCGGAAAACGAAGGAGAATTCAGAAAAATACTGGTCCTGCTGCATAATAGAAAAGGAATAGATTTCTCCTTATATAAACAAGCCACTATCAATCGCCGCGTTATGAGGCGGATGGCCCTTAACCGGAAAAAAGGTCTTGAAGATTATTTGCAGATGCTCCGTGAAAATGAATCCGAATTAAATCAGTTATACCAGGACCTTTTGATTGGTGTAACTGCATTTTTTCGGGACCCCAGCGCTTATAAAGCGCTTACCAAAAAAATATTGCCGGCCCTTTTTAAAGATCGCCCTTCTAACCCGGGACTAAAGATATGGATAACCGCCTGCGCCACGGGCGAAGAAGCCTTTTCTTTTGCCATTGCCATTTCCGAATACATGTCAGAAAAAGGAATCGAAATCCCTTTCCAACTATTTGCCACCGACCTAAACGCGAGGTCTATTGAGAAGGCGCGGCAGGGATTATATACCGCAGGTAGCCTCGAAAATATCTCTCAGGAGCATTTAATTAAATATTTCCATAAAATAGACGGCCATTACCAGGTAGCGAAATCGTTGAGAGATAGTTGTGTATTTGCAACGCACAATTTACTTACGGATCCTCCTTTTTCTAAAATAGACATTCTTAGTTGTCAAAACGTAATGATCTATTTCGAGCCAAAGGCTCAGAAAAAAATTTTGAAAGCGTTTCATTACGCATTAAAACCAACTGGTTATTTGATACTTGGAAAATCGGAAACTGCCGGAAGCTCATCAGAAATATTTGCACAGGCAGACAAAGAATTAAAAATATACACTCCTAAGGATCGCGCAAATGCCGTTGACTTTGATTTTTCTTTTCCACCGTCATCTATATTTTCTGAAAAATCTCCTGAGGCTGATAAATTGGACAAGGCGAAAGGCAAGGAATGGAACGTGGAAAAAGAAATGGATAAATTGTTACTTTCTGAGTATGTGCCTGCAAGTGTAGTAGTAAATAATGATTTGCAGATCATTCGTTTTCACGGGCCTACTTCTAAGTATCTGCAACCTACTTACGGAAAAGCAAGCCTGCAACTGCTGAATATGGTGCGCGATGATCTTGTTTTTGAGTTAAGGACACTTATTCATAAAGCAAAAGGCGACAGGCTTCCTGCAAAAAAGAATGGAATTCATTTAGAAAAGGATGGCGAAGATGTAGTAAACCTGGAAGTGGTGCCGCTTTCATCAGGCTTTTTCCTTATTTTGTTTAAAGATTCTGATACGGCTCCTACCGCTGAACATATTACAATTCCGGAAATCAACAACAGAAAAATCGGCGAAAGCCAGCGGCTGCACACGCTGGAGGACGAATTGCGCGATGCCACGGATCAGCTAAAAAATATGAGTGAAGAATTTGAAGCTACCAGGGAAGAACTGCAAAGCGCCAATGAAGAAATCCTTTCATCCAACGAAGAACTGCAAAGCATCAATGAAGAACTCGAAACTTCCAAAGAAGAATTACAATCTTCCAATGAAGAGCTTACCACCATCAATGAAGAATTGCATCATCGCAATGAAGAATTGAAAGAAAATGTTAGATTTCGCGAAGCCATCGTTGAAACAATAAGGGAGCCATTAATTGTTTTAAAAACCGACTTGCGCATTATGAGTGCCAACAGGCCTTTTTATCAAAACTTTCATCAGAAGCCACACGAAACAGAAGGGCATTTTATTTTTGAGATCAATAATGGCCTATGGAACATTTCCGGGCTAAAAGAAAAACTCCTGGAAATTAATTCAAAAGACAAAAGCTTTGAAAATTACGAGGTTACTCATTATTTTCCTGAGCTGGGAAAGCGAATTATCTTATTCAGTGGATTGAGAATGGCATCTGCCGAAAATAAAAAAAGCCGGATATTGCTGGTAATAGACGACATCACACTTCGCCGCGAAGCAGAAGAAAAATTAAAGCAAAGTCTGCAATTAAACATTTCCATACTCAATAGCATCAGCGATATTTTCATTTCAGTGGATAACGGCTGGCGTTTTATTTTTATTAACGAACCTGCAAAAAAATTTATTGGAAAAAAAGATGACCTGGTTGGGAAAAATTTCTGGGAAATACTGACCGGCTATATAGATACAGGCTTTCATGTAAAGTTAATAGCGGCTATGCAGACCAAAAGTTTTGAGCAGTTTGAGTATTATGACGAGCGCACTAAAGAATGGTATCAATTCCGTCTCTATCCTTCCGTAGAAGCCTTATCAATATATGCCACTCGTATAACTGAAGCAAAAAGATCCCAGCGGCTTTTAGAGCAAGCTAAAGAACGTTACCAGACTTTTATTTCTGAAAGCGCTGAAGGGATCTGGCGTTTCGAATTAAAAAGACCTATTGCAGTAAACACGCCGCTTCAAGAACAAATAAAGGCTATTTACGAAAATGCTTTTGTCGGTGAAAGTAATGAAGCAATGGCAAGGATGCATGGCTATAAAAGTGCGCATGAAATGAAAGGTGTAAGCATCAAAAATCTGTTATTAAAAGATGAAGGGAATAGCGCTTCTTTGACAAAACTTATTCAGTCAGCGTATCGTTTATCGGATGTTGAAATTGCTGAACAAAGAGGTGATCAAATTTTGTATTTTCTCCTTAACCTGATAGGAATTGTCAGAGACGGGCACCTGGTACGCATTTGGGGAACCCAGCGTGATATTACAGAACAGAAAATAACAGAGAAAAAATTATCAAAAACCCGCCACCGGCTGAGCTTTGCGTTGGCAGCCGGGAGTGTAGGTACTTTTATCTGGAATTTTAAAAAGAATAAAATCGTGTGGACCAAAATTCAGGAATCTTTATATGGATTAAAAGACCACACTTTTAAAGGCACATTGAATGATTGGTTAAGTTTTATACATCCTGATGATGTAGAAAAAACACAAAAAAGAATAGAAAAAACTATCGAAGAACATACGGAATTATCAACAGAGTTTCGAATCCTGTGGCCAGATCATTCCCTTCATTGGATACTATGCAGAGGGCACACGACTTTTGATGAAAGTGGAATCCCGATAGAAATGAATGGAGTAAATATTGATATTACCGAAAGAAAAACAAAAGAGCAGATCATAAAAGAAAATGAAGAACGATTCAGGACGCTGATTCAGAATTCTTTTGATATTATTACCGTTTTTAACAGTGATGGCATTATTACATATCAGAGCGATTCAATAGAACGGGTGCTGGGCTATAAGGCAGAAGATAGGATCGGTACAAATATTTTTGAAAAGAGCATTGTGCTTCCGGAGGACAGGGAAATTGAAAAAAAATTGTTTCAGAAATCTACCGATTATCCCAATCAATATATTTTGAGTGAATTCAGGATGATGCATATTGATGGAAGTGTAAAGGTGATGGAAGTGGGTTGCGTAAATCTTCAAAACAATTCAAGCATTAAAGGCATCATAAAAAATTACAGGGATGTTACCGAAAGAAGAGCTATCGAAAAACAAAAAGAAGAATTTATCGGGGTTGCCAGCCATGAGCTAAAAACGCCCGTAACCAGCATTAAAGCATACACACAGCTTCTATATGAGACTTTAATAGAAAAGAAAGACTTCTCATCAGCCGATCTGCTGTCACGCATGGATAACCAAATAAATAAACTTACATCGCTAATAAAAGATCTACTTGATGTAACAAAAATAACAGAAGGCAAGCTTATACTCCAGGAAGAAGAATTCGATGTGAATGAGTTAGTAAAAGAAGTAGCCGACGATCTACAGGTAACCGCAAAAAAACATAAGATTATACAAGAGCTGGCTGATCTGGAACCGATTATAGGAGATAAAGAAAGAATTTCTCAGGTATTGGTAAATCTTATCTCTAATGCGGTTAAGTATTCACCTGATGCAGATAAAATAATTGTAAAAACCTCTATGGTAAATGGCGAAATAATGATTTGTGTGCAGGATTTTGGTATCGGCATTTCGAAGGATATGCAAAAAAAGCTATTTCAACGTTTTTTCAGAGTCGTCGATGATTCTACGCGTACGTTTCCAGGGCTCGGCCTGGGATTATTTATTAGTACTGAAATTATTAAAAGACAAAACGGCCGCATATGGGTAGAAAGTGCCCCAGGCAAAGGATCATCTTTCTGTTTTACGTTACCATATAAAAAATAGAAATACGGTTTATTTCTTTGTTTGCTACGGTTTGTTATATCGTAAAGAAATATTTTAAAGTTTACATCACAGATTTTTCATGAAGTAATTCATTATTATCTGGCTGGTATGTTATTTGTAATCTTTCTTTCAAAGGCGAATTAACTATGCGGAAGAAAAAAATCTTAGTTACGGATGATGATGATGGGGTACAGGATATCTTTAAACTAATATTTGAAAAAGCCGGATACGAGGTGGAGATACATGGCGAAGCAATTTCTATTTTGGAAAACAAATATGAATCTCCCGATCTTTTTTTATTAGACAGACAATTAAGCGGGTATGACGGATTAGAATTATGCACTTTTTTAAAAGACCAACCCGCCACAAAGAATATTCCTGTTATCATAGTGTCTGCAACCCCAGACATTGGGGTCCTTGCCAACGAAGCAGGAGCTGACGATTTTATTGAAAAACCATTCGACATGAAGTCACTTTTAGAGAAGGTTAAAAAGTGGATCTGATTAATCTGATGCGAAAGAATCTTAGATAAATTTATTGAAAACAACTTTCGCAAAATTGGCAGGTATGTTCGATTGTTGTTCTTAAATCTTTATTACTCATTAATACCTCAATAATGAAGAACCATTCCGCAACATATATTGCCGCAAGACTCGAAAGCAAACTTTTAAACGGAATAATGGAAATTCAAAAGTTCGCGTCGATGACATCAATCATGGAAAATGGCCACGATCATGAAAAGATAAGAAGGCAGAGACAGGACTATTTGATGGTCGGGAACAAGAAGCAAAGCGAACCATTTTAAAAACATCATACGAAGGCTAAGGGTTGCGACTTAGCAAAATACAAATCCTCAAAAAAGTCGGTTTACTGTTTTGCAGAATTGACAAATATGTGTTTCCTTCTTAATTTTAATGAGTTAATCAGGAAAACGGCCTCAAAAAGATTGCTTAATCGCGATGAACGCCAGTCGTAGGAGCTTCTGTGGCGACAACCCAGGTGAAAAGATTTATTCTGATAGAACTAACCACCTGATGAATAACATGTATTGAAATGATCGTCTTTTTTCAAATCACAATGATATGGAGCTATCTGAAATTTTAAAGAACAAAATAATCCAACACGGCCCTATTTCATTTCATGACTTTATGGAAATTGCATTGTACGATCCCATAGCCGGTTATTATAATTCGGACAAAAATAAAATTGGCAAAGGGGGCGATTATTATACAAGCCCGGTCCTAAGTTCTTTATTTGGCAAAATGATAGGCAAGCAACTTGAAGAAATGTGGATATTGCTGGGCAAGAAGCCATTCACAATCGTTGAATATGGTGCAGGAACAGGCGCGTTGAGTTTTGACATACTTAAACATCTTAGAACCAATACACCGCTGTATGATGAACTTAATTATTGCATCATTGAAAAAAGTCCGACGATGCGAGCCCAACAAAAAAGATCATTGCATGAAAAAGTAACTTGGTATCATTCCATACATGAAATTCCGCCCATCAATGGCTGTATATTATCCAATGAAGTCCTTGATAATTTTCCTGTACACAAGGTGGTTATGCAAAATGAATTGATGGAAGTTTTCGTTAATTTTGAAAATGATTTTGCTGAAGTCCTTCAACCGGCAAATAGAAAATTAAAAGACTATTTTAGCAGGCAAAACATCAGGCTGCCAAGAAATTATTGCACAGAAGTAAACCTGCAGGCTATAGATTGGATGCGGGAAATTTCGGCCGGTTTACATTCGGGGTTTGTGCTTACGATTGACTATGGTTTCCGTTCTGTCGACCTTTACAGTTCTAAAAGAAGTTCGGGTACGCTTTTGTGCTACAAAGACCACCAGATCAATAATTCACCTTTTTCCAACATTGGTAAGCAGGATATTACTGCCCATGTAAATTTTTCTGCTTTATTTCACTGGGGTGAAATATACGGGCTGGAATTGAGTGGCTTTAGTACGCAGGGAAATTTTCTTCGTTCGCTGGGATTGATGAATCAGTTGCGAAAATTAGAATCAGAAAGTCGCGAAAATAATAAGGATTTCATTTTGCAGATCCATAAATTATTAACAGACATGGGAAACAAATTTAAAGTACTTATTCAGCAAAAAAGAGTAAAAAGCAAATTTCTTACAGGCCTTTTATTGGCCGACCCTATCTAACAATGTGCAGGTTTACAAGCTACTACGGAGTATCCCGAATAGTTCAAAGTTAATAGACTATCGGACGTAAAAAGAACAGACTATGTATTTTGAAACCGTAAAACGTTTTTCGGGAAATTTTTCATTAATTTTTCAAATTCCCTAAATAATCTTTTCCGGCCTTTGTAAGGAAAATACAGTGCAGGGTTTTATTGTCCACTACGCTCTTTCTCACATCTATCAGTCCTCTTTTGTACAGAGGAGCTAAGGCATAAGACATGTCTTCCATTGTACAATGTTTTTCATGGTTGCCGTCTTGTTCTTTTTTGTAGCATTCTTTTAACTTTTCAATCATAGATTTTGAAAGGGGGCGAAAATACATTATCAACGTTTTTTAATTAACGATTTTAAAGCAATCAATGTTCAAACACGAGAAAGAAAAGAATTATATTGCGGAAGTCACATGAATTTGTACAAAATCACTGCCATTGTGAATTTAGTTGTGTTAAATAAGGTTTTTTTGATACAGACCGGCTTTATTCGTCAAAACCGTTATCTAATCTCGATTACAAAAAAATGATTGAGTAACAAAATCCTCATTTTTTTGTAACCATTGTGGAATTTTTATCCAAAAAATCGGGTCATGATAAATAATATCCCAGCTATTATTCTTTTGTGATTTTTTTTTATCTCATTAGTAATACAACTGTCTATAAAAAATAAAACAGAACATCGCCTTGCATACCATTGTCAAAAATCTGGCATGTTTTTTTGCACAAAAAAGGTAATTGCAACTATATTTTAAATATCTAAAAAAACTAAAAAATGAAATCAAACACTCCAACAAAAACAACTAATGGAAAAGAGAAAGGCTTTAGAAAACTCTTTGAAGACGAACTGAAAGATATCTATTGGGCTGAGAAGGCCTTGACCAAAGCCATTCCAAAAATGATTAAAAACGCCACTTCGGAGGATTTAATTGATGCACTCGAAAGCCATCTGGAAGAAACAAAGGGCCATGTGGATCGATGCGAAAAAGCATTTGAATTTTTGGGCAAAACTGCCACCGGTAAAAAATGTGAAGCTATGGCAGGCCTTACAAAGGAAGCTGAAGAAATAATGGAAGAAGCTGAAGAAGGGCTGGTAAGGGATGCCGGAATCATTTCAGCGGCACAAAAGGTAGAACATTATGAAATAGCTTCCTATGGCACATTGATCGCTTTCGCCAGAACGTTAGGCGAAAATGAAGTAGCCGATCTGCTGGAAGAGACATTGAACGAAGAAAAAGGAGCAAACGACAAGCTTACAGAAATAGCGGAGTCTTCAGTGAATGAAGAAGCACTGCAGCAATAAGGCCATTGCTAAAATCATTATTTGGTTTTTGGATGGTAGAAGACAGGGTTCCGCCCAAGGGCGGGACTCTTTTTCTGATGAAAATCAGCAATGAACATGTCCAAGCGCTACATAAATGATGATAAAAATGATGACAGTACTAATACAGCCGCCACCCAGTTTTTTAGCGCCGTAAGCCGCAATCAGTCCTCTAAAAAGTTTATTCATGTTTAAAGGCAAAATTTTAAAAGAATTCAAGGCGTAATTTAGTAAAGAATCTATAATTTCCAATCTATTATTTCATTCATCCATTCTTCCCTGAAAGGCGTCGTTACTTTTATATAGTTATCGGTAAATCCTTCCATCATCGAGTTTTTATTTTTTCCTTCAAACAGTACCTTTCTCGTTTGTCCTGAATGTAACGTTGAAAACTGTTGCATTTTTTTATAAGATAATGTTCGTAGAATTTTGGTACGATCGTGTCTCACGTGTATGGGCACTATTGGCTTTATCCCGAGTGCATGCGTGTTAGCCCTTTCAGAATAAGTAAAAACATGTAAATAGGAGATATTGAGCAAACTCAAAAACTCAACGGTTTCTTTGAAATCATTTTCTGTTTCTCCCGGAAAACCCGTGATAACATCAACGCCTATGCAACAATCGGGAATTTGTTTCTTTATCAGGGCAATTCTTTCGGCATATGCTTCCCTCTTATATCTTCTACGCATCATGCCCAGAATTTTGTTACTGCCGCTTTGCAAAGGAATATGAAAATGAGGCATAACTTTTTTACTTTTCGCTACCCAACTAATAATCTCTTCGGTTAAAAGATTGGGCTCGATAGATGAAATACGATAACGATCTACGCCGTCATCATCTTCAATCGCTCGTAATAGAGAATAAAAGTTCTTCCCGGTTTTAATTCCATTTCCGTCTTTGCCAAAATCGCCAAGGTTGATGCCGGTTAATACTATTTCTTTAACGCCGGCTTCTTTGATCTTTTTTATTTCTGATAAAACATTTTCGATAGAATTACTTCTGCTTTTTCCACGTGCCATCGGAATAGTACAAAAGGAACAATTATAATCGCAACCGTCCTGCACTTTCAGGAACGTCCGTGTTCGGTTGCTTAGAGAAAAAGAAGAATGAAACCCTTCTACGTCCTCTATTTCGCAACTGCATATCCTGGCGCTGTCTCCGTGTGTTAATTCTTTTAAATGCGAAGTAATATTAAATTTTTCTGAGGCACCCAACACCAGGTTCACCCCGGGTATTTCCGCTATTTCTCCGGGTTTCAATTGTGCATAGCATCCTATAATTACCACCATAGCTTCCGGTGCCTTTCGTTGAACCCTTCGCACCAATTGACGACACTCCTTGTCAGCATTATCCGTTACTGAACACGTATTAATCACATATACATTTGCTTCTTCATCAAAGCGTCTTGTTACAAAACCTTCATCTTCCATCAATCTTTGAATGGCAGAAGTTTCCGCGTAATTTAATTTGCAACCTAATGTATGAAACGCTACTGATTTGCCGTGCAACATAAGTGGGCAAAAATAATCAATCTCTTTATAACTGTAATGCAATGGCCACTGTATTCTAAGGTTCCCTATGATTAGATCTTCATAAATTCCATCCGTTGTCCATTATTCCTATCTTGCCATCGCTGTTTTCTTTCAATATATCAGCGATACCTTTGAGAAAAACGCCATTTTGCAAAAGTGGATACTCTTCCATCGTATCTAAGTCAATTATGAAACATAAATACTGATTATTTGTTTCTTTACTACTCCGCCTTTTCGATCCTTCAGAACGAACCCGCAAAACAATTCTTCCCAAAAAATTTAAAAACGAATACTTAAAAAAATCATTTTCAACTGCATCAAATGAAAATGGCTTCGCTGTTGTCATTTATTGCAAAACACGATAATTTTTAAGAGTGGAAATCATACAAACCGATTAAAAGTTTTCCCGTAGATTTGTGCCTAACGATTCGTTTTTGAAATGGAAATGAAATTTAAATCTTATCTGGCAAAACCTTTTGCTACTTATATATTTAAGCAAATAAAAAAATCAATGGTGAACGCTGTTCCCGACCAGGAAAGCATATTTACGGCATTGATAAAAAATGCTTCTAAAACTGAATTTGGCAAAGAGCATCATTTTGAAACCATTAAATCTTACGAAGATTTCAAGAAGAATGTTCCTGTCAGGGAATATGAGGATTTTAAACCCTACATAGAGAAAATAAAACTGGGCAAACAAAACATTCTTTGGAAAGGTTCTCCCCTTTATTTCGCAAAGACAAGTGGTACTACCAGTGGCATCAAATATATTCCTATTACAAAAGATTCGATTCCTAATCATATCAATACAGCACGCAATGCGTTGTTATGTTATATGGCGCAAACGGGAAAGTCGGAGTTTGCAAATGGAAAAATGATTTTTTTGAGTGGATCGCCCGAACTCGAAAGAGTTGGCGGCATACCCACCGGCAGGCTTAGTGGAATTGTAAACCATCATATTCCGCGCTACTTAAGGTCGAATCAATTGCCCTCTTTCGAAACCAATTGCATCGACGACTGGGAAGAAAAATTATCAAAAATAGTAGAAGAAACCGTCAACGAAAAAATGACGCTAATCAGTGGCATCCCTCCATGGATGCAAATGTATTTTGACGAGCTGGAGAAAAAAACCGGTAAAAAAATAAAAGATATTTTTCCTGACTTTAGCGTAATGGTTCAAGGGGGCGTTAATTTTGAGCCCTATAAAGCAAAGCTTTTTGAAAGCGTCGGCAAGGAAATTGACACCATAGAACTGTACCCGGCAAGTGAGGGTTTTTTTGCTTTCCAGGATAGCCAATCAGAAAATGGTTTATTGCTGAATACTGATAGTGGTATATTTTATGAATTCATTCCTGTAGAAGAAATTTCCAAAGAAAATCCAATACGTCTTTCGCTAAAAGATGTGGAACTTAATAAGAATTATGTTTTGATAGTAAGCAGCAATGCAGGTTTGTGGGCATATAACATTGGAGACACGATAAAATTTATATCAAAAAATCCTTACCGTATTTTGGTGACAGGAAGAGTGAAACATTTTATTTCTGCCTTTGGCGAACATGTAATTGGGGAAGAAGTAGAAGAAGCATTGCAAAAAGCTTCGGAAACAGAAAACATCAAAATAACTGAGTTTACTGTGGCGCCTCATATTTCTAACAACGATACAAAAAGCTATCATGAATGGTATATTGAATTTGAAAATATACCTAATGATTTAAAAAAGTTTGCAGCACAAGTAGACATGAACTTAAGGGCGAAAAATGTGTATTATGATGATCTCATCAAAGGAAATATTTTACAGCCATTAAAAATAAGGGTGGTTCAAAAAAATGGCTTTATCAATTACATGAAAAGTGTGGGCAAACTCGGCGGACAAAATAAAGTTCCCCGGCTGAGCAACGATCACAAACTTGCAACAGAGTTGGAAAAATGGGTGAAGCAAAAAATTGCAGAACCCGTCACCGATCATTGAAAATAAGAATTCATCAAAAATGTTTGTTTACTGGTTACGATTGGTTTGTGGAGCCGATTCGTCCCATAATGATGCTGAGTATGTCATGGTTAAAAATATTGACCCTTTGTTTTAGTTTCATATTTACCTCTTCGCGGCTTTTTGCGCAACACAAAAATTTATCGGTGATTGCGTATTATGCAGGCCCTTCTAATCTTTTAGACAGTTTTCATATAGATGACTTAACAGAAGTTATTTTTTGTTTTGCGCATTTAAAAGGAAATCAACTGCACATCAACAATGCCAGGGACACCGCAACTTTACAAAAAATGGTAGGCCTTAAAAGCAGAAGTCCCAACTTAAAAGTGGTTATTTCTCTCGGCGGATGGGGTGGATGCGCTACCTGTTCAGATGTATTTTCATCAAAGAAAAATAGGATAGCATTTGCGAAATCCGTAAAAAAAATAAATAAAGATTTTGGAGCCGATGGTATTGACCTCGACTGGGAATACCCTGCTATAGAGGGCTTCCCATCACATTCATACAAACCAGCAGATAAGCAAAACTTTACAAAGCTGATAAAACGATTGCGAAAAACGCTGGGAGAAACGTATGAGATCAGTTTTGCCGCAGGAGGTTTTACAGAGTTTATTGATAAATCCGTCGAGTGGAAAAAAGTAATTAAAAAAGTAAACAGAATTAATGTAATGTCATATGATCTGGTAAACGGCTATTCCACTATCACAGGCCACCACACCGCGTTATTTTCTACGCCGCTACAAAATGAATCAACGGACAATGCAGTTAAAAAAATGATTGCTAAAGGCGTTCCTGCAAATAAAATAGTAATAGGCGCTGCGTTTTATGCCAAAGTCTGGCAAGATGTGCCGGACACATTGAACGGCCTCAATCAACCCGGAAAATATAAAATGGGCGTATCTCATAAAAATATGGAGAAACAATTATCGCCAGATAGCGGCTACATTTATTATTGGGATTCTGTAGCAAAAGCACCCTTTATTTACAATCCGGATAAAAAAATTTTCGCCACGTTTGACGATAAAAAATCTATTGAATTAAAAACAAAATACGCCATTGACAAAGGCCTAAATGGAATTATGTTTTGGCAATTAGGAGAAGACAAGTTTAGTGACGGACTGTTGGATGAAATTTACAGAGTGAAAACCAAAAATGAATAAAGGAGTTTGAACCCTCTCACGTCGTTATACGTCAACATTGGGCAGGGCCCATTGTCTAATAGTAAACAAAGAAATAATACAGATTTTTATTTAAATTATAGAAATCTTAATAGAGCGCGTCCTTCTCCGCGTAGAAAAGGGTTAGGATGAGGCTATGAATTCAAAAATTTCAAATTCCTTTTTATTCCTTCAAACTTTGATCGCTTTAAGGGAGATTGTTTAAAAATAATTTTAAAACTTTCTTCAGTTAATTCTTCCCAATCATTTTTAGAAAAATTGAGCACTTCGTTTAAAGGCGTAAATTCAATTTCATTATTTGGTTTTGAAAAGCGATTCCACGGACATACATCCTGGCACACATCGCAACCAAACATTTTGTTTTCGAACTTGTTTTGCATCTCAACAGGAATCAGCATATCTTTTAGCTCGATTGTAAAATGAGAAATGCATTTGCTTCCGTTAATCACCTTGTTGGGAAGTATGGCTTCTGTAGGACAAGCATCGATACATCTGGTGCACGTACCACAATAATCTTTTACAAATGGATTGTCTGCTTCCAGTTCCAGATCAGTAATAAGTGTGGCGATAAAAAAAAATGAGCCGTTATCTTTTGTAATTAAATTTCCATTTTTACCAACCCAACCCAACCCGCTTTTTACAGCCCAACTTCTTTCCAAAACAGGTGCACTATCCGTAAATCCGCGCCCATGTATTTCCCCGATATTTTCTTTTATTAATTGCAAAAATATTTTTAGCTTTTCTTTTATTACTTCGTGATAGTCTTTTCCGTAAGCATATTTTGAAACTTGTGGTGCATCAGGGTTTTGCTGCTGTGAAGGAAAATAATTCATCAATAAAGTAATTACCGATTTAGCACCGGGAACCAATTTAGCAGGGTCAATTCTCAGATCAAAATAATTTTCCATATACGCCATCTTTCCATTGTATCCCTTATTTAGCCACGATTCCAGACGTTTTTCATCTTCTTCAAGTTTTTCTGCTTTGGCAATTCCACAATAATTAAAACCCAACGTTTGAGCGGTGGCTTTTATAAATGGGGTATATTCTGATGGAATCAGCATAATGTTTACAAAAGTACTTTAGTCAGACGAAATCAATAAATGCTGAAAATATAGCATGCATAAAGCCTTTAGACTGCACTTGCGTCATATTTATATGCCTGATTCAGCCAGAAACATTCCCAATTTCATGTTGGATTAAAATTTGTTGCAACAATGAATACATAAATTAGAAAAATACTTTTAAATATGAATCCAAGTAATTTAACCATAAAATCACAGGAAATTTTTCAGAAAGCACAGCAACTGGCTTTCAATGATAAAAATCCAAATATAGAAGCGGAGCATTTATTGAAAGCCTTGCTCACTGAGGAAGATAGCCCTGTTGATTTTCTTCTGAAAAAAAATAATGTAAATGTCAATTTTGTCGAAAGCAAAATTGATGAAAGCATAAAAAAACTTCCAACGATAAGTTCCGGAGAACCAGCTCAGGTAATAAGCCGCGATTTAAATAATGTATTGTTACGCGCGGCTGCTTCGCTAAAAACCTTTGGTGATGAGTTTGTAAGCGTGGAGCATTTGCTACTCGCTATTGTGCAGGGGAATGATAATGCAGCTAAGATTTTAAAAGACGCGGGACTTACAGAAAAAAATCTGATCGCTGCTATTAAAGATTTGAAAAAAGGTTCTACCGTTTCTTCTCAGACATCCGAAACCCAATTTAATGCGCTGAATAAATACGCCAAAAACTTAAATGAACTGGCAAGAAGTAACAAGCTTGATCCTGTGATAGGACGGGATGAGGAGATAAGGAGAACGTTGCATATTTTATCAAGAAGAACAAAAAATAACCCGATTTTAGTGGGTGAACCTGGTGTTGGTAAAACCGCGATAGTAGAGGGTCTTGCAATTAGAATAATAAGTGGCGATGTTCCTGAAAATTTGAAATCAAAAATAATTTTTGCACTTGATATGGGGCTTTTAATCGCAGGCGCAAAATACAAAGGTGAGTTTGAAGAAAGATTAAAATCGGTGATAAAGGAAGTAGGTGATAGTGATGGTGAAATAATTATGTTCATTGATGAAATTCATACGCTGGTGGGTGCAGGGGCCGGCGAAGGCGCAATGGATGCCGCTAATATTTTAAAACCTGCGTTGGCACGTGGAGAGCTAAGGGCTATTGGCGCAACCACTTTAAATGAATATCAAAAATTCTTTGAGAAAGATAAAGCGCTGGAAAGAAGATTTCAAAAAGTGATGGTGGATGAGCCCAATGTAGAGGACGCGATTTCTATCTTAAGAGGTTTGAAAGAAAGATATGAAATGCATCATCATGTGCGGATAAAAGATGAAGCAATCATTGCGGCTGTTGAATTATCCAACCGTTATATTACAGACCGTTTTTTACCGGATAAAGCCATTGATTTAATTGATGAAAGCGCTGCCAAACTTAGGCTCGAGATGAATTCAATGCCTGAAGGCCTGGATAATCTCGAGAGACAAATTCGCCAATTGGAAATTGAAAGAGAAGCCATTAAAAGAGAAAAAGATGAAGCGAAATTAAAAGAGTTGAATACAGAAATTTCCAATTTATCAGTGGAGCGCGATACTTTTAAAGCAAAGTGGCAACAGGAAAAAGGATTGGTAGAGAAAGTTCAGAATGCGAAAGCAGAAATGGAAAATCTGAAAATGGCTGCTGAAAAAGCCGAGCGCGAAGGAGATTACGGCAAGGTGGCTGAAATACGCTACGGTAAATTACAGAGCCAGGAAAAACTGATTGCAGATTACACCGCTGACCTTGATGATATCAGTGAAAAGCGATTATTAAAGGAAGAAGTGGATGCTGAGGACATTGCGGAAAGTGTAGCCAAGGCAACTGGTATCCCTGTAAACAAAATGTTACAGAGTGAGAAAGAAAAATTACTGAACCTTGAAGATGAATTGCACAAACGTGTAGTGGGGCAAGACGAAGCCATTGAAGCAGTTGCTGATGCAGTACGCAGGAGCAGTGCGGGTTTGCACGATCCCCGCAAACCAATTGGATCATTTATTTTTCTTGGAACGACGGGTGTAGGTAAAACAGAACTGGCTAAAGCGCTGGCAGATTATTTATTTGATGATGACAGCATGATGACACGCATAGATATGAGTGAATACCAGGAAAAACATTCTGTAAGCAGATTAGTTGGCGCACCTCCCGGATATGTGGGTTACGATGAAGGAGGCCAGCTAACGGAAGCGGTTAGACGCAAACCATACAGCGTAATCCTATTAGATGAAATTGAAAAAGCTCATCCTGATGTATTCAATATTTTATTGCAGGTATTGGATGATGGAAGATTGACAGACAATAAAGGCCGTGTGGTGAATTTTAAAAATACCATCATCATTATGACGAGTAACATGGGAAGCCAGATCATCCAGGTTAATTTTGAAAATGTGACTGAGAAAAATAAAGAAGAGGTAGTAGAGAGTACCAAAAGCGAGGTAATGAATTTATTGCGCCAAACAATCAGGCCTGAATTTTTAAATCGTATTGATGAAGTAATTATGTTTGAGCCGCTGATGCGTGATGACATCAAAGAAATAATCAGAATACAATTGAATGATTTAAAAACACAACTTATGAAGAGCGGTGTTGAGCTTGAGTTTACCGAATACGCATTAGATTATCTTGCTGAAAACGGATTTGATCCGCAATTCGGCGCAAGGCCGTTGAAAAGATTAATTCAAAAACAAATTGTGAACCAGTTGAGCAAAAAATTGCTGAGTGGCACAATTGATAAAACCAAGCCGGTACTGGTAGATGTGTTTGATGGTACAGTGGTTTTTAGAAACGATGCGGTTCCTAAAGATTCAGTTAGGGTTTAAGCAGAAAAGGAAGTTACAAATGTAAACCGGCCAGAAATTATTTTGGCCGGTTTTGTATTTTCAGAGGGATTTATTCATTCATTTTCAGAGGGATTTATTCATTAATTATTCGGAGACCGAAGAAGTGGTTGCGCCGGATTTTTTATGGTGCCCCTTCCTTTGCTCTTTCATATTCTTAATATACGCAGTTCTTTTTGCCTGCTGATCGGGCGTTAAAATACTATTTACTTTTTGTGAGTGTGATTTTTGCAAATCTTTCATCTTTGTTCTTTTCTCGTCCTGGGTAAGACTAGCGTCGTTTTTTATGGCCTCTCTTTGTTGTTTAGTATTCTCCTGAATGGTTTTCATTTGCGACTTTTGATCTGCCGTTAAATTCAATTCGTCCATCATTGCCTTATTGTGAGCACGCAGGGAATCTGAATGAACTTTTTGGTTTGGCTTTGTTTCTCTTGAAACCTGTGCATTTGAATTAACTGCAAAAAAGATAGCTGTAGTTGCTAATAGAAATAATTTTTTCATGGCTTTTATTTTTTATTTCAATCATAGATGGATAATTTTCCGTTTAGTTTAAACGAACTTGTTAAAAATAATAAAAACTCATAGCGACCAAAAATCCATACGACTTTTATGCATAAAAAATGGGCGATGTCACTAACGCCCATTTGTATTTTGAAATTTGTTTTATCGCTTTCAACGAAGGAAAAGCAATTCCCTGTATTTAGGCAACTCCCAGTATTCATCATCCACCAACAGTTCCAGTTTATCTACATGATACCTGATTTCATCAAAGTATTTTTTCACGTCATCACAATAAGCAATGGCCTTATCTCTTGAATCGGAAATTTCATTAGCTACTTTTCTTGCCTCAATCATTGCTTTCACGTTGGTATTGATTACATTGATATGTTCAGAAATCTTTTGAGCTATTAGCTTTTGAGCAGCATAGCTATTTTCACCAAACCCAATATCCTTGAGGCCGCTTATATTTTTGATCAATACATTCTGGTATTTGATAGCCGCCGGCAATATATAAGTGCTTGCCATGTCTCCAATAATCCTGGCTTCTATCTGAAGTTTTTTTGTATAATTTTCCAGCAGTATTTCATGCCTTGCCTCCAATTCCTTCTTTGAGTATACAAGATGTTTTTCGAAAATGTGTTCAGACTCTTTTATAACAAAGGCATCAAGCGCTAAAGGAGTTGTTTTCACATTTGGCAAACCTCTTTTTTCAGCTTCTTTTTCCCAGGCATCGCTATATCCGTCACCTTCAAAAAGTACGTTTTTACTTTCAACAATATATTTCTGTATGATTTGCATTATGGCAATTTCCTTCTTTTCACCTTTTTCAATCAGGTTGTCTACATCAACTTTAAATTGGCTAAGCGTTTCAGCCATGATGGTATTTAAAACCGTCATTGGCGCTGCGCAATTTTCTGATGAACCAACAGCTCTGAATTCAAATTTATTTCCTGTGAAAGCAAAAGGAGACGTACGGTTTCTATCCGTGTTGTCAAGCATTAGCTCGGGAATACTTTTATGAATATCCAACTTCAGCATTGCTTCATCCTGTTCATCAAATTTATCTCCTACACGCTTTTCTACCTCATTTAACACATCTGTTAAATATTTCCCGATAAAAATTGAGATGATAGCCGGCGGAGCTTCATTAGCGCCAAGCCTGTGATCATTTCCTGCGCTTGCAATGGATGCTCTTAGTAAAGCCGCGTGATCATGTACTGCTTTAATAGTATTTACAAAAAAAGCAAGGAACATCAAATTGGTTTTCGGCGTTTTTCCGGGACCAAGTAAATTAATACCTGTATTGGTAGCCATGCTCCAGTTGTTGTGTTTTCCGCTACCATTTATTTTTGCAAAGGGTTTTTCGTGAAGTAATACCGTAAGATTATGTCTTTTAGCAACTCTTGTCATCACGTCCATCATTAAAGTGTTGTGATCAACGGCAAGATTTACCTCTTCAAAAATAGGCGCACATTCAAACTGAGAGGGGGCCACCTCATTATGCCTTGTTTTTAAAGGAATCCCCAGCCTGTAACATTCATTTTCAAAGTCACGCATAAAGGAATAGATCCGTTCAGGTATCGCTCCAAAATAATGATCTTCCAGTTGCTGGCCCTTAGCAGGCGCATGGCCGAAAACTGTACGTCCTGTCATTAGAAGGTCGGGGCGGCTACTGGCTAATTTTGAATCAATTACAAAATATTCCTGTTCCCAACCGAGTGTTGGTTTTACGCTGGTAATATTTTTATCGAAATACTGGCAAACATCCACGGCGGCTTTTTCCAACGCTACAGTAGATTTCAATAATGGTGTCTTTGCATCCAAAGATTCGCCGGTATACGATACAAATATGGTAGGTATGCAAAGTGTTTTCCCATTTCCTGTTTCTATAATAAATGGGGGCGAAGAAGGATCCCACGCTGTATAACCGCGGGCTTCAAAAGTAGCCCTGATACCACCACTTGGAAAAGAAGAGGCATCCGGTTCCTGCTGTATTAAAGCTGCCCCGTCAAATTCTTCAATTGCGCTCCCATCACTCTTGAGTGTAAAAAATGAATCGTGCTTTTCTGCTGTGGCACCAGTCAGCGGTTGAAACCAGTGAGTATAATGGGTTACATTTTTTGATTCGGCCCAGCTTTTTAATGCGGATGAAATTTGATCACCCATTCTGCGGTCTATCTTTGTTTGATTTTTCACAGAAGAAACCAGGCTTTTATATG
>JAHEZA010000155.1 GCA_023251335.1 Chitinophagaceae bacterium
GTTTCGCGCTTCACTTCCATATACCGGATCTACTTTGGTAAGCACCATCACCACATTTTGCGCTTCATTGGGGTCAAAAATAAATTGGGCATTCTTTACCGGGGCAGCTAATTTTTTTTCCGGCAATAATGTAGCGCTGCCGGGTTTTATCACGCTGCTCTCTACTCCCGGAGCCTGAGCTATGATAGCGCGCGGCGTGTTTACGTTGGTTACTATTTTCGCATCATCATATACCACTATTTGTGAATCTTCTTTTTGGCGTACCACCTGCAGATTGGTGAGATAACGCTCAATACTATCGCGCCTTCCCAATACATCAATCATGATCGCCGCCTTTTCTTTCATCGGATTTTTGGGATAGTTATTAACTATTTCATGCAATACATTTATAGCTGCACTGTCTTGTCGTTTCTGAATATAATAAACCGATTGAATGTAAAGTAATTGAGGATTCCAATAGCTTTTGCCATAGAGGCTGTCTGCCCGGTTTTTTTCCTGGATGGCTTTATCAAAATTGCCTTCTATAAAAAGGTTATAAATGTCGTCGTAGCGTCTGGTTGCAGCTGTATCTTTTTTGGAAGGATTAAAACTGTCAGGACGAAGAACATATTGTGTATAGATGCTTTTTGGATATTTATTTAGCAACAGGTTCTTAAAATAATCGGCCTGTTGAGTGTTACCGGTTTTGCGGTAGCAATAAGAAAGATTTAAATATAATTCACCATTATAAAGACTGTCCGGAAAACGTTTTAAAGATTTCTCGTAGGCATCTATTGCAGCGTAATAATCTTCCAATAATTCCTGGTAATTTTTACCGAGTTGAAAGAGCGAGCGTGCTACTTTGGAATTGGAAGTATCCATTGCGGTTTTCGTGAGGGGAACATTTGCGAGCAAGCCTTGTTCGGATATATCGTGCTGTATTTGGGTGCCCATTGCGTCTTCCTGGATATCTGCAGTTTGCGTTGCGCTACTATCAGCTACTTCATCGGGATTGCTGCCTGGAGCACTCATGGTAATGGACCGGCTTGAAACCGAAGAAAGCCTCCAGTTATCAACGTTTTTTCTATTGCCCCATTTACTCTTAAACTCATTATATCCGTGTCCCTTTAAATCATTATTATAAAAATACCAGTCGCCTTTGGCACCGTTGGCGGAAAAAATATCTGAGGATTGATTTTGAGACCTGAAGTAATCAGATGCAGAATTCGTGTTGCCATAATTTGCGCCTTTAACACCTCTTTCCTTGCTTAATCTTTTTGAAAGATTTTTTATGAACAGCGTTCTATCATAAGGTGATAAAGCGGCTAATGCCTGTAGGCTGTCTTCCCGTTCAATGATATTCAGGTTCCTCACTATTTGTTTTAGCGCTTCCTTTCGTATTTTGATCTCATTAATATTTTTTAGGGAAGTATCGCTTATCTGGAGGCTGTCATAAAAATTATATGCCTCATGGTAATTTTTTTGTTGGTAATTTATTGCTGCCAATTGAAGAAAAGCCTGATCCTTCAAAGAAAGATTCTCCTTGTTATAATCGGTGCTTTTTTTGTAATAAATCTTAGCTGCGGTAGTATCCGGCTTTTCCAAAGCCAGCTCAGCCGCGGAGTAAAAAATGATGTCCCGGTAAGGCTCAAATTTATCTTTGCGCGCCATGTGTTTCAATGTTGAAATGCTTTTATCAATCTCAGCCGGATCTTTACTTTTTAGCATTTTGGCTTTATTAAGATTGGCGTAAATGTCCATCAATGGATCGGTAGTTGCTTTGATGGCTTTATCATAATATTGCGATGCGGTGTCCTGGCGATTGGCCATCTCATGTAGTTGCGCCAACAGGTAGTATCTTCTCGCTTTGTCTGCTTCATCCATGGCATTGGGCAAGCCTTTCATCATATAAGCAACAGCACTGTCATATATTTGTTGTTTAAAAAACCAATATCCCTGTACTTCTTCAAAATAGGGATCAAGGCGACCCGGAAACAATGGATCATTTTTTAATGTATTGATTAAGCCAGCAGCTATTGCATATTTTCCGGAGTCTGTCAGTACCCTTATCTGCCATACAAAAGCGTCGTTTCTGCTGGGTGGCCGGGAAACGACGTTGTCAAAGAAGTTCCTGTCTTCCTTGCTGGAAACGCTGACGAAGTCTTTTCTGCCATCGTCATTAGAGCCAACCACATATTTGTCGTCCATACTTTTCTTTTTCCCCGGCTGCAGATTGAAATTAATAAACTGGAAAGTCATGATAGCGGAATCGAAATCTTTTCTGAAATAATACGCTTCACCAATAAGCAGGTAAAGATTATCTACCCAATTACTACGTAGGTCGTGCAGTAATATTCCTGCAGTTGCTTTGTAAATTACTGAATCCAGTTCTGTTTTTTGAGAAGCAGTGTTGTCTAATGAATAGCTATAATAAGAAAGTAGTTTTGAATAATCGTCTTGTTGGGATAAACGCGCCCGTTCAATCACAGCATCGATCTTGTTATTGGCGTTATAAAAATAATTGTAGTGAGATACGGTATTCTGAATAAACTTTCTTGGTACGGTGAATTTTTTCTCACCGGTTTTTTCAGATTTTAATGTCTTTTCTTTGAACTTGTCGGGCTTGTCTTTTCGCAGGTCAAAAGTTATATTACCCAATTGCGCATGAACATCCGGAAGCAAAAAAAACAAAATAAATAAAACAGACATAAATCTGATCCGGTAATTCATGAATAAGTTCAATTTTATAGAATAAGATTATGCAAAAAGCTAACCGAAAATAGATTAACTTTCTTTCTGCAAAAATATTTTAAAAATACGGTTATTTGGGTTAATAAGCCCACAAATGGGAAACGTGTATTATTTTTAACAACCTGAGAATGAATAACGCTAAAATGGAATATGAGATTGCGCGAAACAGATTGGAATACGCAAGAAACAAGAAACAAGAAACAAAAAGAAAAAATAAAAGACAAAAGACAAGAAACAAAAAGCAACGATACCTATAGGCAGGATAAAGGAATTAAATAATGAAATCAAAAAAAGAAACCAACAGAGAATTATTGCAATATGCCGGAATGGGAATGCAATTCCTTATAAGTATTGGTTTAGGAATATTTATTGGTATAAAAGCGGACAGATGGTTACATTTTTCATTTCCTTTGCTGGTTTGGATTTTGCCGTTGCTTATTATTGCAGGGCTTATTATTAAAATTATAAAAGACACTTCAAAAAAATGACTGAAAGCCCTTCAAGAAAAACATTGCCGCTGGTTGTAATTTGCATTGGTGTTATCATGCTGATTATGATTTTTAAAAATAAGTTAGTTCACTATGGTTTGAATGTTGGATTCTTAAATATTGCAAATGTGATCATATTTTTTCTTACCTACTTTAGTTTTCTCATACAGCTAAAGGGAGTAAGTTCTAAAAGTGCTCATGCATTCGTGCGCGGGCTGTATGCTTCTCTTATGCTGAAAATGTTTGTAATTATAGGTGGTTTGTTTATATATATTTACGGATTTGGAGGCAGCGTAAATGTGCCCGCCCTATTTGTAGCAATGGTGCTTTATCTTGTGTATACCTCGATAGAAGTAAAACAGTTAATGAAAATAGCCCGCAAGAAAACTGATGACTAAGAAAGAATCCCCTTTACATCAATTGAACAGTTATTTACCCGAAGGGGCGTACGAAGATGTGTCCTATTATTTAATGGAATATAAAGTGCACCTGACGGTTACCCGCGAAAGGCTTACCAAATTGGGCGATTACCGTAACAAGCACCTCGATAAAAATCATCGCATCAGCGTAAATGGAAACCTGAATAAATTCTCTTTTCTGATCACGTTGCTGCATGAACTTGGCCACCTGGTAGCTTATGAAAAATATGGGAACCGTATACAGGCACACGGGGCGCAATGGAAAAATGAATATGGAAATATTTTGGCTCGCTTTATTTCAAAAAAAATATTCCCTTCCGATATTGAAAAAGAGTTACTGAAAACATTAAAAAACCCAGGCGCCAGTTCCTGCGCAGAGGCCCCTTTGCTTAGAATTTTGAAAAAATATGATCCGCATAAGCCCGGCGTTTTTCTATTGGAAGAATTACCGCATGAAAGTTTGTTCAGGTTTAAAAACGGCCTTATTTATAAGAAGGGCAACAGGCAGCGAACCCGTTTTTTATGCCAGGATATTTCCAACAAGAGGCTGTTTCTGTTTAGCCCGGTAACCGAGGTGGAATTGGTAAAGAGAAACGAATAAATCGGTGTAATAGAATCTGAAAATTGTTTTCATAGTAAACTAACTTATTTATGCAATTCCTATTTTTTCCTTGAAAAGGAATAGAATTATTTAATTTCCGTTCTAAAAGTAAATCATGAGCAAAGGAAGGTTAGAAGCATTCAGCGATGGCGTATTGGCCATCATCATCACCATCATGGTACTGGAATTGCGTCCGCCTGAAGGAAGCTCTTTCGAGGCATTAAAGCCGCTGATGCCAAAATTTATCAGCTATGTGCTCAGCTTTGTTTACATCGGTATTTATTGGAATAATCACCACCACTTATTTCACGCAGTCAATCATGTAAACGGAAAAATTCTATGGTGCAACACGTTGCTGTTATTTTGTATTTCATTAGTTTCTTTTGCAACAGCCTGGATGGGCGAAAATCATTTTGTTGCCGCGCCGGTGGCTTTGTACGGTATTGTTTTGTTGATGTGCGGTATTTCCTATTGGTTGTTAGTTAAGGCGCTGCTACGGCACCATGGCAAAGATTCCTTATTAGCTGCTTCTATCGGCAATGATTTTAAAGGAAAAATATCCATTATTATTTATATCCTTGGCGTTTTAATTTCATTTTATAACTCATGGATCAGTATGGGATTGTATACCGTGGTTGCCCTGATTTGGTTTATTCCCGATACAAGGATTGAAAAAAGAATTGAGAAAGAAATATAAAACGGGAACCTATGTTTTTAGCCAACCAATCACTCAATTAAATTTCATTGTGAAAAATTTTCCTCCCAAAACATCGCCAAAAAATATTAAATTGTGTTGGACTTTTCTCTGAACATAGCGGCGAAGTTTGAAGTATGAATCAGGACAGCAGCAATAAAAATGGCAAGAAAGGAAATGGAAATCTAACGCCTTCCTCAGGTGTGGCCCGCAAACTCAGCGACTTTACGATGCCCGCTTCGATACTGAGATTGATTCCTCTTTCAATAATTATAGGCGTCTTCGGCGCTTTTATTGCGCTTATTCTTCTTGACCTGATCGCCATCATTACTAATTTTTTGTACTACCAGCGTTTTGATCTTACGCTTATTTCTCCGCGAAATAATACCCTTGGATGGTGGGCGGTTTTAATTCCGATGTTAGGTGGTTTAATTGTAGGTTTTATGGCGCGTTATGGATCCGAAAGGATTCGTGGACATGGAATACCGGAAGCAATGGAAACCATTCTTGTGGGTGGAAGCAAAGTGGAGCCCAGCCTTACCGTATTAAAACCAATTGCCAGCGCTGTCAGTATTGGTACGGGTGGCCCGTTCGGCGCTGAGGGCCCTATTATATTAACAGGAGGGGCTGTCGGTTCTGTGCTCGCACAGTTTCTCAGGCTCACGGCTATTGAAAGGCGAAGCTTGCTGGTAGCCGGCGCTGTAGCAGGCATGAGCGCTGTATTTGGAACGCCGATTGCAGCCGTAATACTTGGTGTAGAATTGCTTTTGTTTGAGTGGAAACCGCGCTCATTTGTTCCTGCGGCTATTGCAAGCATTGTTGCAGACGCAGTTCGGCATTGGTTTGTAAATGAAGGTTGGATGCGGGGCGAACCATTGTTCCCTGTTACCAAAATGGTGTCGTTGGGAAGTACGGGGTTGATGGACGCGGTAATATTGGGTGTTGTTTGTGGCGGTATGGCCTGGGTATTAACCAAAGCTGTGTATGGTGCAGAAGACGCATTTCGCAAGTTACCCATTCACTGGATGTGGTGGCCTGTAATTGGCGGACTGTTGGTAGGAATTGGCGGAGTAATAGAACCACATGCATTAGGAGTGGGTTATGATACCATTGCGGATGAGCTGGCGGGAAACCTTGCTGTCACTACATTGGTAAGTATTTTTGTTGTTAAATTAATTATATGGGCGATAGCGTTAGGCTCAGGAACGAGTGGAGGGATCCTCGCACCCATATTAATCATGGGCGCTGCGCTGGGTGGATTATTAGGAATGGTTTTTCCCGGAAAGATCCCGACAGAGTGGGCTTTGCTCGGAATGGCCGGCGCATTGGCCGGTGTGATGCGATCACCTTTTACCGCTGTTATTTTTCCTATCGAACTAACG
>JAHEZA010000156.1 GCA_023251335.1 Chitinophagaceae bacterium
ACCTGCTAAAGAGCATTCAGGCAAAAAGCCTGAAATTGCCGTGCCTCTTCTATTGAAAAATAACTTGCAAAAAAATAAAGATTTCTCTGAAAAATTTAATAGCCTCAGCCGTTCTCACAAAAAGGAATATATTGAATGGATTGAGGATGCAAAGAAAGACGAAACAAAACTAAAACGTATAGCCTCCATCGTAAAATGGGTAATGGAGGGCAAAACCAGGAACTGAAAGTATTTGTCTACAACACAGATTTTGAATTGACCAGAAAATAATATTATAGTGCAACAGTAAACAAATAAAAAAGTAAGAAAGCTATTTACTAAGACACAATTTTCTTTTCTGTTTTTACGAAAGGCTGTAGTAAATACCCAATCACAATTACCAGGATTGCGCCAATCACATTGAGCCACAAAAAAGAAATCACATTGGCGTTATAAATAATGATGATGAATATTTCTGAAATAATCGCTGACACAAAAAGCGCGTTTGCTCTTATTTGTTTGAACCAAAAAGCGATCAGAAAAATACCGAGGATAACTCCATAAAATAGCGAGCCAAGTATGTTTACTGTTTCAATCAAACTATTGCCCAGGTTACTCGCAAATTCTGCCACAAGAATGCAAAAAATTCCCCACCCGAATGTGTAGAACTTAGAAATCCGGTAATCTTCCTTTTCAGAAAGTTCTTTCTTAAAATATTTTTTGTGTATGTCAACAACCGTACAGGACGCAAGTGAATTTAGCGCAGCAGCTATACTCCCCCACGCCGCAAGAAATATGACTGCTATCAGCAAACCCACCAAACCTTTAGGTAAATAATCAATCACAAAACGAAGAAAAATATAGTTGGTATCATTTACATCCTCACCCGGCAAAGATTGCGACAACACCCCGCTATACTCATTTTTAATTTTGCTCTTTCCGTCGTTATCGCCAGGGGCGAGTGATGCGTATTCGGATTCAAGTTGATTCAATTGATTTTTGTAACTCGTTTCTTTGGCGCGCTCAACCTGCGTTTCATTAAAATGAATGGGCGCTTTATTATATTGATAAAAAGAAAACACTAACACACCGAGCATCAGAATCAAAAATTGCATGGGCACTTTTACGATCCCATTCATCAGCAAACCCAGTTTACTTTGCTTGTTGTTTTGTGCCGTAAGATATCGCCCCACCTGGCTTTGGTCGGTTCCAAAATACGAAAGCGCCAAAAAAAAGCCTCCGATAACGCCGCTCCAGATATTGTATTTATCCTTCCAATCAAAACCTTCAGGGGTTCTTCCGGAAGTGATAATATTCATCTTTCCATTCTTGCCGCCAAGATGCAGGGCATCCATAAATCCTACGCCGGAGGGCATGAGATGCACCACTAAATATCCTGCTATGGCCATTCCTATAAATACAATTACCAACTGTAATTTTTGCGTGTGTGCCACAGCTCTCGCGCCGCCGGTAACGGTGTAGATAATCAGCATGCCACCCATGATGATATTGGTATAATAAATATTCCAGCCCAGCAATGAACTTAAAATTAAAGAAGGCGCGTAGATACTAATACCGGTGGACAATCCTCTCGAAACCTGAAAGAGAAAAGAAGTAAGCGTCCTGGTTTTTAAATCAAATCGATTTTCCAGGAATTCATAAGCGGTATAAACCTTCAATCTATTGAATACGGGAACAAACACGATGCATATAACGATCATGGCTAGTGGCAAACCAAAATAATATTGTACGAAGCGCATGCCGTCGGTATAAGCTTGTCCCGGTGCGCTTATGAAAGTGATGGCGCTAGCCTGTGTACCCATAATGCTCAACAGCACAAGATACCAGGGCATATCGCGGTTGCTTAAAAAATAGCCATCAAGATTTTTGGTCGCCTTGCTTTTATATACACCGTAAATAATAATACCAGTCAGCGTTATAATAAGTACGACCCAATCCTGGTAACTCATGGTTGCTGATATTTATGAAAGAAATTGTTACAGGCAAATAGCATTCTATTCTTTATAGAAACTCTATTGAAAATGTTTTGTAATGAAGTAATAAAAAATAATCTGCAGCACCAAAAAAAGAAATACAACCAGGTAGAAAAGGTTCCAATTGGTATCTTTCTTTTCCAGCGCGTTTTGTTCTTTATCTTGTTTTGAAATCTGCATCTGTTTTTTTATAATTTCATTTGTTGGTTTATTATTTTCATAGTAAACAAACAAAAAGTACGATTTTTAATTTGGGCTTCACCCAATGTTAGCGTATTTCGTCCTTTTAGGTCTACAGCGATAAAACAGGAATTCTATTTATTTCTTTGTTTACTCATTGTACCCGATTTTACTTATTCGTTATTACTCATTTACTATCTTCAACCGGCTTTGCTATCAAATTAGCAAACAACCGGTACGCGCCCGGCACTCCGGCCGGTAGCTCTCTAAAGAAAACCAACCCCGAATATACAAATCTTCCTTTACCATAATCAGTATAGATAAGGTTTCCCTGCGAAGGATCCCTGTTGGAATCATGCATGGAAAAAAGTGTTTTATAATTTTCTCCAAAATCAACTGCCTCATACGTACTACGTTCCTGTATCCAATCTTTAAAATCTGCCTGAGTTATTTTGTTCGGATAATTCATCAAAGTATTTTCAGGATGCACAAAATCCACCGCTGCATTTTCGTCCGTCACCCGGTTGCGGGAAATTGTAAACGGATAAGGACCGATCCTCGCTTTCACAGGACCAATATTATTATTAGTATTGTATTGCACTAATAATACGCCACCATTTTTCACATAGTTCATCAACGTGTTATACGAATCGTTGAGCCACTCATAAATATTATAAGCCCGCACTCCGGTAATAATTGCATCAAACTGCTTCAGATTCTGAAGAGTAATATCTTTTTGCGACAAGACGGTAACTTCGTAACCCATTTTCTGTATTGCATCGGCAACTTTGTCGCCTGCTCCAGGAATGTAACCAATTCTTTTCCCGTCAGTTTTCAGATCTATTGCAACTAATTTTGACTCAGCTTTTTTGAAATAAATAATGTTGGGTATGTGCGGATATTCTATGATCGTCTTGTATGAATCATAAACCGAATTTCCCTCTGTTGCGCTCCAGTCAATCATTTCAGTGTTTGATTGATCCGGGCCACTTATTGAATAAAAATTATCATTTCCTTTTTTTATTATTGCCACATTTGCTGAATGAGTTTCTTTTACCGTAAAATTATCAGCAGCTTTACTATTGATGATCGTATCTAATTTGATGTTAACCGGGTTTTTATTGACGGATATAGCAAGTTCCGGCCGCGACTTTAATTCTACTCTCGGAACAATAAATAATGGTTGATACTGTTCGCCTTTTACCGGATCGTTGGATTTGTATTGAATCGGAATATCATATTCGATATCTTCTCCGTTAATGTTTAAAGTTACCCTTGCTGTTTGCGGATCATTTTGAGGTTTGCCAATCAACTCCTGATCAGACACATTAAAAGAACCTTTATTCATAGGCGCTACAAGCCAATATGGCTGTGAAATTTTTGCTGTTGCCGGAATTAAAATTTCGAACTTGTGCGCTACATTCTCATCTGCCGGCAAGTCATCATTTAAGTCAAATTTCTTACTTTCTATTGTTACGGACGAGATACTAACGGCAGCGCCCAGACGATTATCGGCCACGAAATTTATATCCAACGGATCACCTTGCACGGCAAACATCGTGTTGGTAGTAGCCTCCATATAAAGCCCCATACATTCTTTTATAATTTGCTTTATTTCTTTTAATTTTTCTGTACGCCAATAACCATCCGGAGATTTTTTCAACGATTGATATATTTTTATCAAGGCTGGCAAAGAGTTTTGTGGTTTTTGAAACGAATAATCCTGAATTAGATTTTGAATCATCGTTTCCATGCTTTGCTGATTTATTCGTAACCAATTGGTGGGGACACCATCCATCAATGTGTTCACAGGCGCAGGACCTTTTATCGTTTTAAAATATTCCAATGAAGTACCTCTGGATGCAGGAACCCCAAAGCCTTGTGTCTTATGCTGGCTGCGACTTTGAGCGGCTATTTCGCCATAGCTTTTTCCCAGCAATGCATTATAACCGCCTGCGTCAATTTTGAACTGATCCGGCCTTTCTGTATTTACACTTCCAAAATTAAATGTATTCCACAGCAGTCTTTTTGCCTGCCAGGGTTTTACGCCATATTTGAATTGTTCAGGAAATTTTGTTGGGTCAGCGGCTGCTTCAAACGCTTCTTCTGCAAGGATTGCCGATGTGGTATGATGTCCATGACCTCCTTCCCCGGTAGTAGGAAATCTTGTAATGATGATATCCGGTTGAAATTTTCGGATCACCCAAACTACGTCGCTTAATATTTTATCATGATCCCAGAATTGAAGGGTTTCTTCAGGGCTTGTTGTATAACCAAAATCAAATGCTCTTGTAAAAAACTGTTCGGCTCCGTCAATTCTTCTGGCAGCTAACAGTTCCTGTGTTCTTATTAACCCCAATTCTACACCCTGCTCATCGCCAATCAGGTTTTGTCCGCCATCCCCTCTTGTCATGCTGAGATAAGCGGTTCGGTACAATTTGCCATCGGCCAGGTAAGCGAGTAGTCTTGTGTTCTCATCATCAGGGTGAGCGGCAACGTACAACACCGATCCAAGCACATCTAATTTTTTTATTTGCTCGAAGATCTGTGATGAACTATATGTTTTTGGAGATTGGCAGAAAGCAACTTGGGCAACACAACAAAAGAATAAAACGGAAAAATATTTATGCATCTTCTTACTGATTTTTTCACGAATGTAAGTTAATGTTGATTTGAAACATGAGAGTTTTATATAAAAGGTCTTTAAAGTGTATCAATACGGTTTGTTTTTTTTAAATCTCAACACACAACTTTATTACATAACCCCTAAATTTGAAAAAAAACTACTATGCCCAGACTTAAGCTTTTCATTCTTACTTTCGGATGTTATTTATTTATTTCCTCCTGTAAAGAACAACCTTCTATAAATGCTTTTAATTTTAAGACGAAAAAAAATATTGAAGTAAAAAATGGGGCCGTTGTTTCTGCAAGCCCCATTGCCAGCGAAGTGGGCGTTTCTATCTTAAAACAGGGCGGCAATGCAATTGACGCAGCAATAGCAACACAATTAGCGTTGGCCGTTGTACATCCGAGCGCAGGCAATATTGGCGGAGGCGGATTTACCATTATTCACTTAAATGACGGTCGCAACATTTCCCTGGATTATCGCGAAATGGCGCCCGGAAAGGCTTTCAGGGATATGTATCTTGATTCCCTCGGAAATCCGCAAATGGACCTATCGCAAAACAGCCCGCTATCCTCAGGCGTGCCTGGTTCTGTTGCCGGCATGTTTGAATGTATGCAATATGCAAAACTTCCTTTTAAAACATTAATTCAGCCTGCTATTGATCTTGCGGAAAAAGGGTTTGTTCTTGCCCCTGGTGAGGCGTCCGGACTGAATTACCATCGCAAACAATTTTTAAGCATGAACAAAGTAGCTCCTGCATTTGTGAAAGATATACCCTGGAAAACCGGCGATACGTTGATCCAAAAAGACCTTGCCAATACATTGAAAAGAATCAGGGATTTGGGGTCTAAAGGATTTTATGAAGGAGAGACTGCGAAATTAATCGCGCAGCAAATGAAAAGTGATAATGGAATCATCACCGAAGAAGATCTGAAAAATTACAAAGCGAAAGATCGCACGCCAATTGTTTTTGATTATAAAGGAACCAGCGTAGTTTCCATGCCTTTGCCAAGCAGTGGTGGTATTATCCTGGAACAAATGCTGAAGATGGGCGCTATGGAAAATATAGACACTATGAAATACGGCACGCTGGCCTCCGTGCAATTAATGAGCGAGATAGAAAGGCGCGCTTTTGCTGACAGGGCAAAATTTTTGGGCGATCCCGATTTTGTAAAAGTGCCGGTGAAAACGTTGGTAAGCGATGCATATCTTAAAAAAAGAATGAGCGATTACGATCCGAAAAAAGCAGGAAATAGTACGGATATAAAAGAAGGTTATATACAGGAAGGAGAAGAAACAACGCACTTCAATGTGTTGGATAAAGAGGGTAATGCCGTATCAACCACTACTACATTAAACGGAAGTTTTGGAAGCGGAATTGTTGTGGCCGGCGCGGGCTTTTTACTCAATAATGAAATGGACGACTTTAGTGTGAAACCCGGTGTGCCCAACATGTTTGGCGCAGTGGGACAAGAAGCGAACGCAATCGCACCTGGAAAACGCATGTTAAGCA
>JAHEZA010000643.1 GCA_023251335.1 Chitinophagaceae bacterium
ACCTGCAGTTATTAGCCGGCCTTAAGAAGCTTAGCCATTTAATGGTTTGGGACGTTACACTAAGTGCTGCTGAATTAAATACCTTGAAACAGCGGTTGAAAACTACCGCGATAGAAACGGGATTTAAAGGCGATACGGTACTGATAAAATTAAATCCTCCTTTAATAGAAAATGAAGAACAGGTGATTACCGGCACTCAACCCCTTCAATTGAAACATTATATAAATGGCGTTACGATTCGCTACACTGCGGATGGCACTACGCCTGACAGTATTTCTTCACCAATATACAAGCCGGGTGTAATGCTGGATAACAAAGAAGTAATTAAAGCGAGGGCATTTAAAGCGGGTTGGATTGGAAGCGATGTGGTCGAAAAAAGATTTTACAAAGCCGGCGTACAGCCTGATTCTGTAAACTTATTGACACAAAGTGATCCGCAGTATAAAGGCGACGGCACGCTAACTTTGCATGACGGAAAACTGGGAAGCAAAAATTTTAGAGACGGCAAATGGCTTGCAGCACATGGTGTAGCGATGGAGGTAGCGTTCTATTTTAAAAATCCAACTTCTGTTTCTTCTGTTAACATTAGCAGCATAGTTGATATCAATAGTTACCTGATGCCTCCGCAGGAAATTGAAGTATGGGGCGGTAGCAATATTTCATCACTTCGATTGCTAAAACGCCTTCGTCCTTCGCAGCCATCAAAAGAAGCGCCACTCTACATTACGGGCTATGATGTGGATTTTAAGAAATCAACTGTACATGTTTTGAAATTGATTGTGAAACCCGTGAGTAAGCTGCCGGCCTGGCACCCGGGCAAAGGCGATAAAGGATGGTTTTTTACAGATGAAGTATTTTTAAATTAACTGGCAGGTTAGCCGCAAAACATTTTTTATGAAAAAAGTAAATACCATAAATCTTTTAAAATATCCAATAATTGTTTGTTTACTGTGCTTTGCTTCATGCAAATCCAGCCACGTTTTTAAATCATCGGTATTTACAGATGAAAGCTATCATAGCAGTTATGACGATACTACGTTAACGGTTGATAATAGTTCTATCCTCATGCCGTATAACCGTTTTATCGATCCGGCAGGAATCGTTATTCGTTTTGGAAATCCCGCTGTTGAAAACCACAGCCTTGATTGTGTTTTATTGCCTGATGGTAAAGTGCTGGCTGTTGAGGACCGGTATGGGCTTGCTTTTATCGATGTAAAAGAAAATAAACTTTTATTTCATTTGGATTATGATGGAACTTATAAAGGAGTGGGTAGCACTTATTCCGGTGTAAAAGCATTTGAAGATAAGGATGGAACCCACATTCTATGGGGAGCTGTCAATACCAGGCAGAAAACTTCACTTATTCTTGAAGCCCTATGGGATGGAAAGAAAGCAATAATTAATAATTCAATTTCTTTTGAAGCGCTGGCACCTTCGCCTTTGGCTTTGCCAAATGATATTGCCATCAACCAGGAAAGTGGGGCAAATTATTTATATGTGGTTTTAAATGGAAATAGCCAACTTATCAAATTGAGGTTAAGTGATAAAAAAATTATCTGGACAACCGCTACAGGAATGGCGCCTTTTGGTATTGCATTAACTTCTGAGAAAGCTTACGTTACTAATTGGGCTGGTCCTGTTCCAACAGATTCATCAAAAGAAACTGCCGGCATTCCTTATGGCAACGTTTATATTGATCCAACAACCGGCGCCACATCTTCAGGAACAGTAAGTGTGATTGATTTAAAATCAGGAAAGGCAGAAAAAGAAATAGAAGTCGGCCTGCATCCAAATGCAATTATTCCCAGCAAAGACCAGCAATTTGTTTATGTATCCAATGGCAACAGTGATTACATTTCTGTAATTAATACCATAAATGACCAGGTAGTAGATTCTATTTCTGTGAAGTTGAATGAAGAAGAAAAACAATTTATAGGTGATTCGCCAAATGCACTGGCAATAGATAGCCTGGGCAAAACATTATATGTCTCAAACGGCATGGATAATGCAGTTGCTGTAATAAAGTTAGGGGAAAAATCTTCTAAAACAGGCAGTGGGAATTCAATAATTCATGGGTTTATTCCAACCGAAGCGTATCCCGCGGGCTTGGTATTGAATGAAAATATGCTG
>JAHEZA010000644.1 GCA_023251335.1 Chitinophagaceae bacterium
AACTACCAATTCTCACCATATTACTCCCTTCTTCAATTGCCATTTTGTAATCAGCGCTCATACCAATGCTCAATATGCTGAATACTAAAGGCCTGATGCGTACGGTTGAATACTTATCAAATAAAGACTTCAAAAATTGAAATTCACGCCGCACTATTTTTTCATCAGTGGTAAAAGATGCCATTCCCATTAAACCACAAATGCGAATGTTTGAGTGTTTGGTATCTTTCATGATATCGTCTAATTCATTTTCATCCAATCCAAATTTTGTTTCCTCTTTAGCAATATGAACCTGTAGCAGACAATCAATTATCCTGTTATTTTTTTTTGCCTGCTTATCAATTTCTTTTAATAATTTTTCGCTGTCCACACGTTGAATCAATGACACAAAAGGAGCGATATATTTTACCTTATTAGTTTGAAGATGGCCAATGAAATGCCATCGGATATCTTTGGGAAGCCGATCGTATTTTTCTGCTAATTCCTGTACATAATTTTCTCCAAAATCTTTTTGACCGAGATGATAAAGCGCCAAAATATCTTCAACAGGTTTTGTTTTGGAAACGGCCACCAGCGTGACGTTTTGACTATCAAGTTGTTTTTTAATAGTATGGTATGTTTCAGGATTTACAGCCAATCTAATCTTTTATTTGAATTATGTTCTTGCATTTCATTTTCCGATTTTAAATTAGCACATTAGCTAATCAGCAAATTAAATAATTATTTCAAAATCCCCCTGCTTATCACAATCCGCTGCATTTCACTGGTACCTTCATATATCTGTGTAATCTTCGCATCTCGCATCATTCTTTCTACATGATATTCCTTTACATATCCGTATCCTCCGTGAATTTGCACCGCCTCTGTTGTTACCCACATGGCTGTTTCGCTGGCGAAAACTTTTGCCATAGCAGCGCTTTGCGTATAATCTTCTCCATTATCTTTTTGCCATGCTGCTCTAAGGCATAGCAGCCGCGCGGCGTTGATTCGTGTTGCCATATCGGCAATTTTGAATTGAATGATCTGGTGATTTTTTATTTCTGTACCAAATGCTTTTCGTTCTTTTGAATAGGCAATAGCTCGTTCCATCGCGCCCGATGCAATTCCCAATGCCTGCGCCGCAATGCCAATACGGCCTCCCGAAAGTGTTTGCATGGCAAACTTAAAACCAAATCCATCTTCACCGACCCGGTTTTCTTTCGGCACTTTTACATCCGTAAATGAAATGCTGTGTGTGTCGCTGCCACGGATGCCTAGTTTATTTTCCTTCGCACCGACCGTCACGCCCGGCCAGTTTTTTTCAACAATAAATGTATTGATTCCACGGCTCCCTTTCTCAGGATGCGTTTGTGCCATCACCAAGTATACAGATGCTGTGTTGCCATTGGTAATCCAGTTTTTTACACCATTTATTAAATAATGATCTCCCTTATCTTCGGCAGTAGTTCTTTGCGAAGTAGCGTCGCTACCGGCTTCGGGTTCGCTCAACAAAAAGGCGCCAATGTACAATTTGTCATCTTTTTTCCCTTGCGCCAACGGTGTTAAATATTTTTTCTTCTGTTCTTCTGTTCCAAACGCTTCCAGTCCATAACACACCAGGCTATTGTTTACACTCATACATACGCTCACACTTGCATCCACTTTGCTGATCTCTTCCATCGCCAAAACATAACTAACAGCGTCAAGGCCTGCGCCTCCATATTCCTGCGGAACCATCATGCCCAGAAAGCCCAAGTCAGCTAATTTCATTACCTGGTCATAAGGAAATTTTTGATGCTCGTCTCTTTCAATTACACCCGGCAAACATTCCGCATTCGCAAAGTCCCGCGCGGCCTGCTGAATCATTTTTTGTTCTTCCGATAAAGTAAAATCCATGTTCAAATTTTAAGTATTGCGAAAATACGTCAAGTTAATTTGCTAATACGCTGATTAGCTAATTAGCTGATGAATATGGAATTGAAGATTGAAACACCGCTACAAAAGATTAAATAAAAATTGGCCAAAGAAGTTTGTTTACTGCAAGATTCAATCAAATCTCCTTGAGGACCACGTGTGATAACGTATAAACATATCAAACACTGAATTTATATAGAGACGAAATGCGTTGCATCTTTACCGGCACAATTTTAA
>JAHEZA010000157.1 GCA_023251335.1 Chitinophagaceae bacterium
CAGTTTATGGAGATGGCAAACCGGTTCTTCTTTCTTCGTTCAAAAAGAAATACAAACTCAGTCAACACGACCTGGAAGAAAGGCCGATCATAAACAGGCTGGCGTTGCATTCAAACAGTTTACGTTTCAAAGATACCAACCGGAAAGATTTTGAGATAGAAGCCCCTATTCCAAAGGATATGAAAGCACTCTTGCAACAATTGAAGAAGAACAGAGGATAAATAAAAATCCTCGCTATTTCTTCGTTTACTACAAACAGCATCTCAAAATCTAAATCATTGAAATAAAAGATGGGAATGATTTTTATTTTTTACTTCGTTCTTTCTTGTATGATCATTACCGGCATTTTTTTAGTTACAGATTTCTTACTGGTGCCTGTTGCGAATTTTTATTCACGTGGGGCTCGTTCCGTTGCACAGGCGCATTACTAAGTTTTTCAATTTCTATTCGCTGGGGTCTTACTGGCATCTCATTTGTGCGAATGTTATTTTGAGATTGTGAATTTCTATCGGTCAGCGCCGGCGGATTTTGGTTCGGCAATGTTCTCACAGGAGCCTTATTCGACGTTGGTGGATTTTGACTTGGGATATTTCTCACAGGAGCTTCATTCGACGCTGGAGGATTTTGTTTCGGCATAGTTCGCACAGGAGTATTATTTTGAGCCGGTGGATTTTGGTTCGGTAATGTTCTCACAGGAGTATTATTTCTTTCAGGTGCGACTGATGATGGACGCCCATTATTGACAGGAGGCTCATTTCGGTTTATTTGCGGCGTCTGGTTTTGTGGAAATTCTCTTACCGGCGGGTTATTATTCGAATTATTTTCACGCTCAATTTCGCTGATATCTGTAACGCGTGATGGTTTAACGTTCGTAGCATTCGAAGCCTCCCGCTGTACAGACGGCCTGTAAATATTAAGTTCATTCTTGTTAATTTGTGGACTTCCAGGTCTGCCTGATTCAACCACATTCAATCTTCTTATCGATGCACCGGTAATTTTTTCTACATCTCTCACGGGAGGCCCGGGATTATAGGCTGGCCGTGAGCTGCCATTATTGATCGTTGTATTATTAATAACGGTAGTGTTATTAATAATCGTCAGATTTTTCGACTGATGGACGTAATAGCTATTTATGCGCGGACTGTTAATATATTGGCAAGGAACAAATGCCCAATTATTGTAAGGGATGCTTCCCACAGAAACATTAGTGCTCATTCCAGGACCCAAAGGCGCCCATCCGTAGTATTCGCCGCCGCCACGCCATGCCACCCATGCAGGCGCCCATTCATTTCCCGGTATCCACATCCATCCATAACCTGTTGGATTTATCCATCGGCCATAATGGAATGGGCCCCAGCCCCAACTATAATCGGAGACCCACGTCCATCCATAATTAGTATAAGCCCAACGTCCATTGCTATAATATGGTCTGAAACCGGATACTCCAGGCATCCAGACATAACCGTATCCCGGATAATTGATCCAATTCCCATAAGGACTAAGATCATTATAAAATTGCTGATAAGTAATGCCTTGCCCCTGTGAATATTCATTAGAATAATTATCTCCTGTCGCATAATGTGAACTCCCGCAAGAGGAAAGAATGCTGATCAAGACGACAGCGAAAAATTGAAGTGTATATTTTATGTATTTCATGGCATTTATTTTAAGATCTGACTTGCAAAGATTGGGCAGGTTTGAAATGCTCATTCGGAATTGAAATTGTTTAACCACTTATTAACGCTTTATATTGCAAGTCACGTATAGAAAATGAGTAAATCGTTTTATTCTCTTTTTGTGTATGGTGTACTGCTAACCTTTCTTAAGATTTTCTGCCTGCCCCCAATATCTTACAGCCACAGTAAAGGAACAAATAGCGAAGATTTTAATTTCATCGGATCAACTCAGATTCAAAGTAATAAACAGCATCTCAATCATTTATGATCTCGCCAATCACCTTACCTACATTTCCGTTCGGCATTTGAATATGAAGCATCGCCGCCAGCGTAGGCGATATATCAGACATTTTTATCGTAAGGTTTGAAACGCCATGTTTAATTCCCCATCCCATAAAAACAAGAGGAATATGCGTATCATATGGATTCCAGTTTCCGTGCGTCGTCCCCGTGCCTCCTTCGTGGCCGCCGAACCATCCGGGATCGGACAAAATCATTATAGGGCCGCAACGTTTTGAGTTGTAGCCATTAATAATATCGGTTTTTAGCGGCTCCGGAATAGGCGCATCTCCGATGTGATCTATATCAACAGCAAACTGAATACCCGGCTGTTTTTGCAAAAATGAAACGGCTGTTTTTTTTACTAAATCATAATCCAGCTTATTGTCGGCGATCTTTTTTAAATCAAAACTAAAATGATAATTGATATAAGATGATATCAAATTTGATACGCCAAATTGTTGATTCAGATATTCATCAAGATCTGCAGTCATTTTCTTTGAAACTAAATAATCAGCCGGAACATGATGATCCTGCATGAAGCCAATAGCATGCGCGGCACCGTGATCCGCCGTAAGAAACACCAGGTAATTTTGTTTGCCCACTTTTTGGTCTAAAAACTGAAAGAAGGATGCCAAATCTTTATCCAATCTTAGGTAAGTATCTTCCACTTCTATCGAATTAGGCCCATATTGATGCCCTACATAATCAGTAGATGCACAATTGATCGTGAGAAAATCTGTAGTCTTTTCGTTCCCAAGATTATAACCATTTACGGCTGCTTTTGCAAAATCTATCGTAAGCGTATTTCCAAATGGAGTGCTTCTGATACTGCCGTGATCATCCTGGTAAATATTTTTCATGTCATGCGGAAATACGGGCTCCTTTTCTCCTTTAAATTTCCCTTCCCAGGTCACGTTATCTGCAGTACTTTGTGTGTAAGTATTAATAGGATACAGCGTATTCCATCCGTCAGCAACCAACTGTTGCGGATGATTGGCACTATTAAAATTCTTTACCCAATCCGGCAAGTTCTGCATATAATAAGTACTGGTTATAAAACGCGCCGAGGCGTCATCAAACCAAAAAGCACCATTTGCCGTGTGACCTGCAGGTAAAATAGAAGCGCGGTCTTTTAACGAAACGCCGACTACGCGGGATTGAAAATTAGTTGCCAGTCGCAGTTCGTCCGTTATGGTTGATACCAGTAAATTGCGGGGAGACATTTGGCCCGCCTTTCCCGTAGCGCCCACTGTTTGCACAGAGGAATCTTCAGTACAATACCAGCTTTTATCCGTAATCTGGTCAATCCAGTCGTTACCAACAATTCCGTCAATAGCAGGTATGGACCCGGTAAAAATAACGGAATGCCCCACAGCAGTGTAAGAAGGTAAATAATTAATCAAGGTATTTTCGCAGGAAAAGCCATCATTTAAGAGACGTTTAAATCCTCCGTCTCCATACCGGTCATAATAGCGGTACAGATAGTCCCATCGCATTTGATCTACAACAATTCCCACCACCAATTTGGGTCTGTCAATTTTTTTTGCAGGTTGCGCAAGAAGAAAATTTCCGATAAATACAAAAACAATCAGAATGAAGAACTTTTTAACCATAATATTTTTTCAGATAAAGATAATCCTATTTCCAATCGAATTACTTCTATTGAAGATACGCAATCGATTGAGCCTGGCTATTCACGATTCACGATTACCGATTCATCAAATATTGTACTTTTGCGCACATTAATGACAATGAATAAATAAAATTTACATGAAAGATCTTTTTGAGAAAATGATGAAAGATGCGGGTCCTCTTGGCGCTCATCTTAAAAGAGCTCACGGGTATTTTGCTTTCCCTATACTGGAAGGTGAATTGGGTAACAGGATGAAGTTTCGCGGGAAAGAAAAAATTGTGTGGAGTTTGAACAATTATCTTGGAATGGTAAACCACCCCGAAGCAAGAAGGATTGATTCGATAGCTGCTGAAAAATGGGGAATGGGAAATCCGATGGGTTCCAGGATGATGAGTGGCAACACGGTGATGCATGAGGAATTAGAAAAAGTGCTCGCTGATTTTGTGAGTCGCGAAGATGCCATGCTACTTAATTTTGGATACCAGGGTGTGATGAGCTGTATTGACACATTGGTAAACCGCCATGACGTGATTGTTTATGACGCAGAAGCGCATGCCTGCCTGGTAGATGGAATAAGGATGCATATGGGTTATACTTATAAGTACAAACATAACGACATTGAAGACTGTGAAAAGCAATTGCAACGGGCTGTGAAGATGGCTGATAAAAATGGCGGCGGCATCCTTCTGGTAACCGAAGGCGTTTACGGGATGAGCGGAAGCCAGGGAAAAATAAAAGAAATAGTAGCGCTGAAAAATAAATATAATTTCAGAATATTAATAGACGATGCGCATGGCTTTGGATCAATGGGAGCAACTGGCGCCGGCGCTGACGAGGCTCAGGGCTGCCAGGATAAGGTAGATCTTTATTTCAGCACATTTGTAAAAAGCATGGGAAGCATCGGCGCTTTTATCAGCGGGCCCAAAGACATTATCGATTATTTACGCTACAATGTGAGATCTCAAATATTTGCAAAGAGTCTTCCCCTCGTTGTTGTAGAAGGCATGCTAACAAGAATGAACATGTTGAAAACCATGCCAGAATTAAGAGAAAAACTTTGGCATATTGTAAATAAGCTTCAGCGCGGACTGAAGGATAGAGGATTTGATATTGGAAAAACAAACAGCCCCGTAACTCCAATATACATGAAAGGAGGTTTGCCCGAAGCTACTAACATGGTAGTGGATCTTCGTGAGAATTATAATATTTTTTGTTCCGTTGTAGTATTTCCTGTAATACCTAAAGGAGAAATTATTTTCAGGATAATACCAACTGCAGCGCACACCGACGAGGATGTGGATATTACTTTAAAGGCTTTTGAAGAAACCAAAAAGAAATTAGACGCAGGTGAATACAAAGCAGACGATATTCCGGATATGGCTGATCTGCCATCCTATGGGCAAATAGGCGAATCATAAATAATAACACCAGCTTTGAAACCACCTTAATTGCAGTAAACAGAAATGCTAAGTATTTGTTTGTTTACTGCAATCACTAAATTTCATTATTTTGGAAATCCACACGATCCGCACTGAGTGGACGCATATTTTTTAAATATTTTTATTTTGAGAATAGGAGCTTATTTCAGCAGATCCGGTCTTCTTTCCTTTGTTATTTCAACTGATTTCTCAATTCGCCAATCTTCTATTTTTGAGTGATTGCCACTCATTAAAATTTCCGGAACTTTCCATTCCCTGAATTCTTCAGGCCTTGTGTAAACCGGAGGCGCCAGCAGATCGTCCTGGAATGAATCGGTCAGCGCCGACGTTTCATCATTCAATACGCCCGGTATTAAGCGTCCAATTGCATCTGCTAACACGGCAGCACCCAATTCACCTCCGCTTAAAACGTAGTCACCAATAGAAACTTCTTTGGTTATGAAATGATCACGCACCCTTTGGTCGATTCCTTTATAATGCCCGCAAATCAACAATAGATTCTTTTTCAATGACAGATGGTTTGCCATTTTTTGATTGAACAATTCTCCGTCAGGAGTTAAAAAAATAATTTCATCATAGGAAGTTTTTTCCTGCAACGTTTCAATTGCATTTACCAATGGCTCTATCATCATTACCAAACCCGCTCCACCACCAAACTGATAATCATCTACCTGGCCATGTTTGTATTTGGTAAAATCTCTTACATTAAAAATATTCACTTCAAGCAATTCCTTGTCTTTTGCCCGCTTTAAAATCGAATGTTCAAAAAAGCTTTCCATTAACCTGGGCACCACTGAAAGAATATCAATTTTCATATAGCAAATGTAGGAAGGTTAAAGCAAGTTATTGTGGTTCAAATATTTGATATGCAGCAATCCCGTTCGCATTTTATAAATTATATGCCCACGAAAAAACATTATTGGAAAATTTCAAATCCTTTAATTAGCCATTTGAATAAAAAAAAATTTAACTTACAATACATTTTGAGAAATTGATTATTCTCATGAATAATTTCAAGAAACAAAAAAACTTTGTGGCACGATTTCCTTTTCTATTAAATGGGGGTGAAATGGGAGATTTGATAATCCGAAAAGACTGGAGCCAAACTCCGGTGGGCCCCGTTGAAAATTGGCCACAAAGCCTGCGAACTACGCTTGGAATTATTTTGCATTCCCGATTTCCCATGTTTTTGTGGTGGGGGCCTCAATTACTGTGCTTTTATAACGATGCCTATCGGCCCAGTTTGGGCGAGAAC
>JAHEZA010000158.1 GCA_023251335.1 Chitinophagaceae bacterium
TTAACACGCTTCGTTCATCGCCTAAAATAAGTAGCACAAGCCTGGCCGATTTGTACGTTTTGCAATTAGAGGACGCCACTATCATCCAATGCGGGAAAGCTAACGGAACAAATCGGCTTTACAGTATCAATGCATTTTACCGATGAACCATATAAAAAAGTTGTTGTTGAAGCAATCAACAAATTCAGAGAACTTTTCAAAAAATGGGTAACTACTTTCAAAAAATGATTTTGAAGATAAATCGGATTGTCTAACAAAAAAGCTTCCTTTTTCATTAAACCCTTTAAGGGACCGGGCAGCAAAGCAACAATTATTCAATATTTCTCTCTTATTTTTGACAACATCTAATTCCCTGAAATAAGGGATAGTTTTGGAGATGGTAGTCGCTTCTTTATAAAAACCTTTCCCTTACTGCATTTCAAAGATTCTAAAACCAGTTGCCGATAGTAGAATGGGAATATTTTTTATTTTATTTACAAGCTTTTAGAAACTAATTTCCGAAGCATTTGCTTTGTAAAAAAGTTCATGGTAAATAATTTTACAGGCAATATCTTTAAGGCGTTTGGGAAATGAGACTTAGAATACAATATTAAGATAAATAATTATGGAGAACAAAGGTTTATACTCGCCGGAATTTGAACATGATTCGTGCGGCATTGGTTTCGTGGCTAACATCAAAAGCACGAAAAGTCACAGGATTATTTCTGATGCTTTAACAATATTAGAAAATATGGAGCACCGGGGGGCCAGCGGATGCGAAATCAACACTGGTGACGGTGCCGGTATCTTAATACAGATGCCACATGAGTTCTTTTTTGATGAATGTTTAAAATTGGATATCCACCTGCCTTCTTATGGTAAATATGGGGTAGGCGTTTTATTTTTCCCAAAAGATATCCGGCTAAGAGAAGAATGCCGCGATATTTTTACCCGATGTGCAGAAACATTGGGGATGGAGATAATGGGATACCGAAGAGTGCCTGTAAACACCGAAGACCTGGGTTCATCGGCCTTATCAGTTGAGCCTGAAATGGAACAGGTATTTATTGCGTGCCCGGACCATATAAGCAACCCGGATGATTTTGAGCGAAAATTATTCGTTTTACGAAACTATGCTACGCAAACAATAAACAATACAGTTAAAAAGGATGCGGTCGGCTTCTATGTAGCTTCGCTCTCTTATAAAACGATTATTTATAAAGGTCAGCTTACGAGTTTACAGGTGCGCGGATATTTTCCGGATCTCAGCAATAAAAAGGTAGTCTCTGCATTCGGATTGATTCACTCCCGTTTTGCTACTAATACTTTTCCATCATGGAAACTGGCGCAGCCATTTCGCTACATTGCTCACAATGGTGAGATCAATACGTTGCAGGGAAACCTAAACTGGCTTCGCACCAGCGAAAAGACCTTTTTTTCTCAATATTTCACCAAAGAGGAAATGGAAATGATTTTACCGGTGGTCGACCAGGGTCAATCAGATTCCGCCTGTTTGGATAATATGATTGAATTGCTTCACTTATGTGGGCGCTCGCTTCCCCATGTTATGATGATGCTCATCCCCGAAGCATGGGATGAAAATGAACAAATGGATCCTGTGAAAAAAGCATTTTACGAATTCCACGCCTCATTTATGGAACCATGGGATGGCCCGGCTTCTATCTCGTTTACTGATGGCAAAATAATAGGGGCTACCCTCGACCGAAATGGTCTTCGCCCCTCAAGATATTGCGTTACCACAGATGACAGGGTAATTATGGCTTCCGAAACCGGCGTACTTCCTGTTGACCCTAAATTGATTAAAGAAAAAGGAAGACTTCAGCCTGGTAAAATGTTTGTCGTAGATATGGAGGAGGGAAGAATTATAAGCGATGAGGAAATAAAGCAAAAAATATGCGGAGCCAAGCCTTACGATGAGTGGTTGAACAAATATAAAATCCGGCTGGAAGAATTGCCTGCTCCACGAGTAATGTTTACACACCTGGAGCACGACCAGATATTCAAGTACCAAAAAGCATTTGGATATTCAACCGAAGATCTCCAGCTTTTGATAACACCAATGGCGCTTACCGGCAAGGAACCTATTGGTTCGATGGGTACTGATGTTCCGCTGGCAGTTTTAAGCGATGAACCCCAGCACCTAAGCAGCTATTTTAAACAACTTTTTGCACAGGTAACCAATCCGCCGATAGATCCGATCAGGGAAAGGCTGGTGATGTCACTGGCTACATTCGCTGGTAATAATGGAAATTTATTAGAAGATAATCCCCTATCATGCCATACGTTGGCCCTAAGGCATCCTGTGCTTTCAAATACTGAATTAGAAAAGATCCGGAGCATTGACACCGGTCTTTACCAGGCTCATACGTTACAGACTTATTTCATGGCTGATGGAAAACCCGGTTCATTACAACGAGGAATTGAGCGACTTTGCCGATACGCAGCGGAGGCTGTTCAGGATGGCTTTGAAGTATTGATCTTATCAGACAGGGCTATTGATTCGGAACATGCAGCCATCCCTTCTTTGCTGGCAACATCTGCGGTACATCACCATCTGATCAAAAAAGGCCTCCGAAACCAGGTAGGTTTGATTGTGGAAGCGGGCGATGTATGGGAAGTGCACCACTTCGCATGCCTTATTGGTTTTGGCGCCACCGCAATAAATCCTTATCTCGCGCTTTCTACCATTCGCGATTTGAGAATACAGGGAAAATTAGGCAACGAACTTGACTCAAATGCGCTGAAGAAAAATTACAAATATGCGATAAATAGTGGTTTACTGAAAGTATTTTCAAAAATGGGAATTTCCACTTTTCAATCATACCAGGGCGCACAAATATTTGAAATTGTCGGCATCAATAAATCGGTAATTGATAAATATTTTATTGGGGCAACGTCAAGAATAGAAGGTATGGGTCTTGATGAAATTGCTAAGGAAATATTAGTGAAACATTCATTCGCTTTCAGCAAAAAGGATATTCCTGTTGATAGGCTATCAGTTGGTGGCCTTTATAAATGGAGAAGAAAAGGAGAATTCCATTTATTTAATCCGACTACTATTCACCTTCTGCAGTATTCTACGCGAATGAATGACTACAAAATATTTAAAAAATATTCAAAAGCTGTAAACGATCAAAGTGAAAAAGCAGTGACGCTCAGAAGCCTGTTTGCTTTTAAGAAAAACCGTCCTTCTATTTCAATTGACGAAGTAGAACCCGCAGAAAATATCTATAAAAGATTTGCCACCGGCGCCATGTCTTTTGGTTCCATCTCCTGGGAAGCTCATACTACACTTGCTATTGCCATGAATCGTCTTGGAGGAAAAAGTAATACCGGCGAAGGAGGAGAAGATGAAGTTCGTTATGAAAAATTACCAAATGGCGATTCGATGCGTAGCGCTATCAAGCAGGTGGCTTCGGCAAGGTTTGGTGTTACCAGTTGGTATCTAACCGAAGCAGATGAATTACAAATTAAGATGGCGCAAGGCGCTAAACCCGGCGAAGGCGGACAGTTGCCCGGCTTTAAAGTAGATGATTGGATTGGCAGGGTCCGGCACGCAACCCCGGGTGTTGGGTTGATTTCTCCTCCACCGCATCACGATATTTATTCTATTGAAGACTTAGCACAATTAATTTTTGATTTAAAGAATGCAAATAGAAATGCGAGGATCAATGTAAAATTAGTTTCAAAAGCGGGTGTAGGTACCATCGCAGCAGGAGTCACAAAAGCAAAAGCCGATGTGGTTTTGATTTCGGGGCATGATGGTGGGACCGGCGCGTCGCCAATGAGCTCCATCAAGCATGCAGGCTTACCGTGGGAATTGGGGCTTGCCGAAACGCATCAAACTTTGGTAAAGAACAAATTACGTAGCCGCGTGGTGGTGCAGACTGACGGACAATTAAAAACAGGCCGCGATATCGCTATCGCGACGTTGTTGGGCGCTGAAGAATGGGGCGTAGCAACTGCCGCTCTAATCGTGGAAGGTTGCATTATGATGCGCAAATGTCATTTGAATACGTGCCCGGTAGGAGTTGCCACACAAAACCCTGAATTGAGGAAACGCTTTACAGGCGATGCAGACCATGTGGTGAATCTCTTTAAATTCTTAACAGAGGAGTTGAGAGAAATAATGGCTGAACTCGGTTTCCGCACCATCAATGAGATGGTTGGGCAGGCTGATTGCCTGGAAAAAAGAGAAAATGTAGATCACTGGAAATTCCATAAACTGGATTTATCCCCCATTCTGTATAAAGAACCAGCATCAAAATATGTTGGGCTTTACCAATCTGAAGCGCAGGATCATGGATTGAGCGAAATCTTAGATAATAAATTATTACAAGCAGCTTTGCCGGCCTTGGAAAAAGGTCAAAAAGTCCAGAGCACTTTTGATATTATAAATACGGACCGAACTACCGGTACCCTTTTATCTAATGAAATTTCAAAAAAATACAAAGACAAAGGATTGCCGGATGATACGATACAATTCAAATTTACCGGAACAGCAGGACAAAGTTTTGCCGCTTTTAATACGAGGGGTGTAACCATGGAATTGGAAGGAGATGCCAATGACTATTTTGGAAAGGGATTGAGCGGTGCTAAATTGATTATCTATCCATCAAAAGACGCAGGCTTCGTTCCTGAAGAAAATATCATCATTGGTAATGTCGCATTTTATGGTGCTACATCTGGCGAGGCCTATATCAGGGGCAAAGCAGGTGAGCGTTTTTGTGTGCGAAATTCCGGGGCAAATGTTGTAGTAGAAGGCGTAGGAGATCATGGTTGTGAATATATGACTGGTGGAAGGGCTATTATATTGGGAGAGACAGGAAGAAATTTTGCTGCAGGAATGAGTGGGGGAGTTGCATACATCTACGATGTAAAACATAAGTTTGACGTCCTATGTAATAAAGAAATGGTGGATCTTGATCCTGTAGATGAAGAGGATGAAAAGTTTCTGCAGGCGATGCTCAGAAAACAATTAAAATATACAGGAAGCACCGTGGCCAAATTTATCTTGAATGATTTTGAAAATCAGATGAAAAACTTTGTAAAAGTATTTCCGCAGGATTATAAGAAAGTACTGGCTGAAATGAAAACCAAGCCACAAATTTCTAATAAAAAGGAAGAAGGTATAACTGCTAATAAAAAAATATAACCTTAAAACACATTTGTTTGTTGTGAAAAGGAATTCAACCTATCGGAGGTAAAAAAATAGACTACAATGGGAAAAATAACAGGCTTTTTAGAATTTACAAGAGAGCTTCCGGCAAAAAGACCGGTAGCTGAGAGAATAAATGATTACAAAGAATTTATTGAAAGATATACAGATCAGAAACTCAATGAGCAGTCGGCCAGGTGCATGGACTGTGGTACACCTTTTTGCCACGAAGGTTGCCCGGTAGGAAATCTTATTCCGGAATTTAATGACGCCGTTTATCGTCAGAGTTGGCAGGAAGCTTATGAAATTCTCACTTCCACAAATAATTTTCCCGAATTTACCGGAAGAATTTGTCCTGCACCTTGCGAAACTTCTTGTGTGCTTGGAATCAATCAACCAGCCATTACGATTGAGGAAATTGAAAAGCATATCATAGAAATTGCTTTTGAAAATGGCTACGTTCACCCAAAAATTCCTAATGTAAGAACCGGGAAAAAAATCGCTATAATTGGATCAGGACCGGCAGGAATGGCGGCAGCAGCCCAATTAAACACAGCAGGGCATTCTGTGACTATTTTTGAAAGAGACGACGAACCCGGAGGCCTGTTACGGTATGGCATACCCGATTTTAAATTAGAAAAATGGGTAGTGGAAAGAAGGTTTAAATTGATGCAAGATGCAGGCATAGAGGTCAGGTGCAATGCCAATGTAGGTGTTAATATAAGCATCAACGATCTTTTACGGGAATACAGTGCAATCATCCTTGCAGGAGGATCTACCATTCCAAGGGATTTGGAAATACCCGGAAGGGATCTAAAAGGTGTTCATTTTGCAATGGACTTTTTAAAGCAGCAAAATCAAAGGATATCTTATAAGAAAGTCGAAGGAGCCGATATCCTTGCTACTGAAAAAAATGTAGTAGTAATTGGCGGCGGCGATACCGGAAGCGATTGCGTCGGAACATCGAATCGACAAAAGGCCTTGTCTGTTACACAATTTGAGCTAATGCCGATGCCGCCTAAAAGCCGTACTCCGTATATGCCGTGGCCCACCTACCCTATGATTTTAAAAACGACAAGCTCGCATGAGGAAGGGGCTAAACGCCATT
>JAHEZA010000159.1 GCA_023251335.1 Chitinophagaceae bacterium
GAGCAAAATCGCAGCCAGAAAAGGTTTGAGCAGGCTTATGGATTATATTCTTTTGAAGATAGTAATGGGTACATCAGATTATTTATTGAAAAAAAGAAAAAAAATCTGAAAGCATTATATACTTTTAATTTACTTACGGAAGGATATAGCCTTCTCAGAAAATTGATAAAGGAGTTTGAGCTTTGCCCAAAACTTTGTTTTCTTCAATCTGCCAATATTAAATGCCAGGCGTTATTGGAAAATAAGTGTAAAGGTGCCTGTGAACAAAAAGAATCACCTGAGGAATATAACGAAAGAGTGAACGAATGTATTTATCATCTTGAAAATGAATTGCCTTCATTTGCTTTGGTGGATGATGGTTTATGTGAAGATGAACAAAGTTGTATCTTAATAGAAAAAGGGAAATTTTATGGGATGGGCTATTTACCTTCCAGGGTAAATCTTCATCAGATTGATGAACTAAAAAGCTTCCTGACACCTTATTCCGAAAATGATTACATCCGGGGAATGGTCTATCAATACGCTGAGAGATTTCCTTTTAAAAAGATTGGATTCGGTAATTCGGTTTAAAAAAATTGGAAATAGAAATCTTGATTTTTTGTTTTTTTACTATGAACTGATCCTTCTCTCAGAAAAATATTTCATTTCAAAAGTGATTTTGTTACTTATTTACTCTAATTTTATATTATACTGGATTATAATAAACAATAAGTTTTATATAATTACCCTTACTTATTCTGCTCTCACCTGGAACAACAATATCCTGCGAACTACAGAATTCATTTAATTTTTATCATTTAAAATTTATGATCATGAAAAAAGTAATTTTTTTAGCAGCCATTGTTGGCGTCTATTGTGTTTCATGTAGCAGCAGTAAAAAAAGTTTAGGTCAAGTTACGGTCCAGGATTACTATAATGGCAATTCTTATGCGCAGAAATATCTAAATGATCCGCACCTCATTTCTGGCGACGACGCCAAAATTTATATAAAAGCATTTAAAAAGCATAAATACAAAGGCCTGTTTAAAGGAAAACATTTGGATAATGCATGGTCCACTTTTGACCGTAATACGCTGGATAGCCTGGTAAACGATCCGGGAACCGATTCCGTATTCTTCTTTTTGGCTGCGTTTCCGAAAAAGGACAAAAGTGTTCCGAACGATAGTATACGTCATCCTTTTGTAATCATGGAAGGGGTACCAAAAATTCCAATGTCTGCAATGGGAAAAGGAAGCGCAGAATCTGCATCCTTGCAGGTTCAACCAGTTTTTTTTAGCCCGATAAAGCTTTGCCCGCCACCAAATACCGGGTGTAGATTTCCGGGTGATTAAGCCTTTATAAAACAGCTGTATCTTCTTCTAAACTTTCTTCGCCGGAAGCTGGCGGTTTTGTAATGTCAGCCCACCATTTTTTGATAGAAAATTTTGTCCTTGCCTCAATCAACTTCTTTGAAGCAAGTAAACTAATAACATGATGCTCCAGGAAATGCTGGCAGGGCACCAGCAAGGCAATTACACCGATCTTTATGAGCCACAATTTTAGGGGTTGGCTATGGATGGAATGAGCGAGCACGAAATTGTCAATCAATAAAACGATAAACTCAAAAAGGGAAATAAAGAAAAAGTAGCCCATAAGTCTTACCGTGTGTCGCGACACGGGGAAAGACCCTATAAAAAGCATCATAAAAAATATGATAATTATCGCGACGGTTATGCCCATGTATTGAATATTACGACTGTTGTTATCACGTTGCTTCTGTTGAAATAATTCGTTTTCATGCTTTTTGTTTTCTCTTTCTACGCTCAATAATGCGATATCATTTTCCCTGGATAATTCTCTTATACTATCTTTATATGCCACAAATTGTTTTGAATAGATCAATGCATTTTTGTAGTCATCTTCTTTTTCGTACAAATTGCTAAGCTTAGCTGAATAAAGGGCAGTTCTAGTTAATTCTTTTCTCCCTAAACTTATTTCGAGCGCTTTCCGGTAATAAAAAATGGCTTCCGGAAAATTATTTTTTATATTGTAACATTCCGCTATTTGCTCTAAGTTGCTGCTGGACGAATTCTGATCAGAATTTTTTTCCAGCACAGGTTGGGCTATTAGATAATAAGCCAAAGCAGAATCAATATGGCCCGTATAAAAGAAAATATGGCCGAGTATTGTAAAGTAATTTTCCACGCCATCGTTCAAATAGCTTTGTTTAAGGTCTGGTTCATTTGCAAGATATTGCAATGCCGACCGCTCATTTTTTTCTATTACATAATAATAGGCCAGCATCGCTCTTTTTGCATTTAAAAGATTCTTATAATCATGCAGCGAATCTGCCAGCTCAATACAACGCTGAATAAAAAACTTTTCATCCGTCAAACGGGCGATATCATAATAATCCATCATCACGCCCTCACGGTTTCCGTTCTTCCTGTTCAGGGCCAGGCTTTCATTTAATTCGCCTTTCGCGTGTTCTTTGTCGTCGAGTTTTTTGTACATCTCAGATAAATGATGATGTATTTTTGATTGCAGCGCAACTGATTCTATCGTAACCGCAATATCAAAAGCCCTATTGTAATTGTTACAGGCGGCTACCGCTTTTCCTCTATCAAGATAGGTGTCGCCTAATTCAATGTAGGCAATTGCCTTGACAGAATCAGAGGTGACATTTTGAAATAAGGAAAGTGCTAACGTAGAATTATCAAAGGCTTTGTCATATTCGCCTCTTTTTCGCAGAATTTCAGACATACGGGCGTACCCCAGAGCCTGGTAATTATATTCGTTATTTGCCCTTGCATAATCTATTCCTTTTTGTACAAAATTGATGGTTTTATTGAAACTTTCAGAGGTAGCTGATTCTCCGATATTCAAAATGGCATCGCCAAACAAAGCTTGAAGCATCAGGCTGCTATCATTGGAAAGTTCGGCAATTAATAGTTGCTGCTGAAGAACGCTGTCGCCGGGTGCATTTAATTTAAAAACATAATAGAAATTGGCCAGCTCACCGAGGGAATAAACTTTTTGTGAATCGGAAACACTTCTGTCGCACACCATACAAAGACTGTCCAGTTGTTTGTGAAACTGTGGAAAACATTTCGTTTGGACGAGAGCAAAAAGAAGAAATAATATGACTATGTTTCTTTGCATAGTAAAAAATTTCTATTTCAAATATACACCTTCCCCAGACCAAAACATTAATAAAAAAGCAACCATTTTTAAACCGGCGCTGCAATGCATGAATAATACGATGCTAAAAAAAGTGTACCGCGATTACAAAATATTTTTTAAGTTATTCCAAAATAGTAATTTGAATTGTTTGTTCGTTTACTACCAAATGGATTATCGAATCCATTTTTTAAGCAAACCGTTAAATGCTTCTCTCGAAATAAATTCTGCGCCGAGGCTTTGCAGATGTGGCGTATAAACCTGGCAATCTATTAATGCAATTCCATTTTTTTTCAGCACATTCACCCAATTGATAAAAGCAAATTTGCTGGCATTGCTTTTATTGGCAAACATACTTTCACCGAAAAAAACTTTTCCAATTAATACGCCATAGAGTCCGCCAACGAGCTCATTATTTTGCCACGCTTCGGCGCTGTGCGCAAAACCTTTTTCAAATAAATTGAAATAAGCATTTTCAATTTCATCACTGATCCATGTTCCGGTATCGTTCGGACGTCTTGCGATTCTGCAATGACGTATTACCTGTGCAAAAGCCTTGTTCACGGTGAATTTAAAGAGATGTCGATTTAGAACATTTCTCATGCTATGGCTGACTTTTATCTTGTCAGGAAATAATACAAAGCGAGGGTCGGGAGAAAACCATTGAATGATTTCGCCCGGGCTATACCAGGGAAAAACTCCTTTGGTGTAAGCATTCATTAAGGTGCCGAAAGATAAATTGCCACCGACAGCAAGAAGGCCATTTTCATCTGCCGAATTTATTTCCGGGAAATCATAAATAACTTCTTCCTCCAAAATGTGGAAATTAAAAGATTGATTGCAAAGGAAATTATCTTTCAGAAAGTTCTTCTACGGTAGCGTTGATGCCGCGTTCTGTGATAGCATCGCACATTGGTTTTAGGGTATCGTAAGATCCTTCCTTTACTGCATATTTCCCTTTGGTGTGGATGATCATAGCTGATTGTTCAGCTTGCTCCGGTGTATGTTTGCACACATGAATCAATGTGGCAATCACCCAATCAAATGTATTTACTTCATCATTCCAAACGATCAATTGGCAACTATTATCATTACCAGTCAACACATCTGTTTGATCATCCTCAAGGCTATATGGTTTTGTAGTAGTCATAATCTGATTTCTTCTGCAAAATTACAATTTTATATTTTTGTTTTTAAAGCCGTCAAATCTTTTGAACATTCATATCAGCTTGTATATTTTTCTGGAAGAATTGCCTTAAATAAAAATATAAATTATTTGTGGCTTTACTTTATCTAAATCAGTCTGGCAAAGGATTTTAATGCCAAAATTCTCTAATTGCGTAGAAGTACGCTTTTTTGTTTTGAAATATTTTTTTTGAAAATTATCAAAAATATTTTTTTACCTTCATCCAAGATTTTTTCCTACACACACAAAAGCATACACACCGAATAAGATTTCAATTAGCATGATAAATGCTATTAACTGGCAGGATTATACCTGGGGTGATACGTCATTTATTAGCCAGGCAATTTTATTTTTTATATTAAGTTAACCGGTCTGTTTGTATTGATTTTTTCCTGATTAAGAAATAGGTTCTGTAACACTAAACTTTAACCCCCATGGTTGATACAGCGCTTATATTGCTCAGGGATGAATTGACGAATTATCTTTCCGCAAAAGATACCGCTACTGTTGTGGTAGATAACATCGGTTTACTCGAAACTCCCTCCGGTAACTCACTCACAGATAATATTGTTATTACGCTCGTCAATATCGAGGAAGAAAGTACGTTGAAAAATCAACCTGCCCTTAAGAGGCCATTTGTAAACAATGCCATTTATGAAAATGCGCCTGTTTACCTGAATCTCTATGTTTTATTCACTTGCAATTATTCCGGAAACGATTATGTACTTGCCTTAAAAAGGCTCTCGTATATTATTGCCTTTATACAAAGTAAAAATGTTTTTTCGGCATCATCTTCGGTATCTGGTGGTGCTATCAACCTGGATGATAATGACCTGGTGAATCTGAAATTCACGATGGAATTATATACACTCACTTTTGAACAGATAAATCATTTGTGGGGATCGCTGGGCGGCAGGCAAATACCCTTTGTAATGTATAAGCTAAGACTGGTAAGCATTACAGAGCGTGCCAAAGTAAGAGAAGTGCCGCTCATAGAAGAAATAGAAACTTTTATTAATAAAACAGCAGACAATTAATATGGCGTTGATTTATAAAATATTATTTGAAGTAAAACTGATACACGAATACTTTTTTACCGATAAAAACGGGGATACCATTTTTGCGCAAGCCAATCAAAGTGATCGCATGAATATGTTGCTGGATGAATTTAGCGGCGATAGAAAATCGATAAATGATGATGTGAATTTTGAATTCCCTGAAAAACTTTTGTCGCTTTACAAAAATTATCATTTAAAAATAATCCCCGGTTTTTCCGGTTGTAAAGTAGCCATTCGTGTTAACCAAAAAACACTTCCCGATAATTCCCTGGTGTACGAACCATTTGAAGCATTGCCTGATAATTTTGATATAAATATTCTTGTTGCCAGGAAAAATAATTTAATAGAAGGGTATTCTAATTCAATATTAAGCAGGCCAATAAATTCACAATATTTCTTTACCAGCGAATCTTCGATAAGCCCAAAGGCTTTTCCGTTTTTAACGAATGATATCTCAGTTTTGGATAGCGGCAAGGCATACCAACAGGGAGAGTTAGCTTCCTTTGGCACTAATGATATCCGTGAATTTTATAACGATGGCACTGCCGATCAGTGGTTGCCTGTCTCAGGCAATTCTTTTGCTAATGAAAATGATCAACTGCTTGTGCCTGCAAAATTCTATTATTCATTTGATGAAGGCTCAGGTATCACCGATGCCACATTTGAATTAAGAGATAAAGGCAGCAATATCATCAAATCAATTACAATTCATAATAATGATTTCATCCAAAAAGCACTTCTTGATTTTTCTGATAAAACGGATTTGATTACTATTCCCGAAAGTTTTGCATACCCCGATATCATATATTCTCTGATAGTAAGTGGCAGCAACGGCTTTGCAAAAACACATTCACTC
>JAHEZA010000645.1 GCA_023251335.1 Chitinophagaceae bacterium
TTTTCTTCTTTTGCAAAAGCCATTAATTGTTCTGTTACTTCATCACCATTATCCATTATAATAGCGTACGTTTTTTGTTGGTCATTGCTGATTAATTTGTACTTCATTTTATTTTCTTTAGTTTACTATGTAAAGCTATTGGCATACAATTTTGGTACTGATTTTCCGGGGCAGGCTAATTTTTATTTTTTAACGCTGCCACGGCGCCAATTCCAAGAGCCAATCCTGCAATTATTCCTAATGTTGTTTTCTTGTGAGTAGCCATCCATGTTTCAGGGCTATGATTCCATGAATCTGATGCAAAGCTGCCCCGGGCGCCATGATCGCCGGGAACTGGTTGCCACAAATTATTTTGCCTGTCGGCAGATTCAGGTTCATCAGTTTGCTGGCCATCAAACCCGGTTTTAGCCAGATAATTATCGAGATAACCGGGAACCACCTTGTTTCCCCAGATAGTTTTTACGGTCGGGTAGCCAACATACAATTCTCGTTGATGATCTCTTGCAACCTGCACCACTGCCTTTGCTGCAACCTCCGGTTCAAATATCCGGCCCATTGGTTTGGGTTTATTTTTCAAATAACTCTTTACCCAACTAAATTGCGTGGTATTCATCGCGGGCATTTGTACCATACTTAATTTCACGTTGCTTTTTTCATTGATCAATTCACTTCTCAACGATTCAAAGAATCCATGAATAGCATGCTTAGCGCCGCAATAAGCAGATTGTAAAGGAATACCCCGATATGCCAACGCGGATCCAATCAAAATAATAGTTCCCTTATCTTTAGGAAGCATCCTTTTCAATGCGGCCTGTGTTCCGTAAACCTGGCCGAGATAAGTAATATCAGTTACGTGTTTAAAATCTTCCGCTTCCATTTTTTTAAACGGGCCAAATACGCTTACCATGGCATTGTTGATCCAGATATCAATGGCACCAAAATAGTCTTCTATTTTCTTTGCTGCTCTTTCTACCTGTTCCGCATCGGACACATCAGCAGGAACTATACAAGCCATTCCTCCATTATCTTCTACTTCTGCTTTTGCGGCATTTAGTCCATCTTCCCCTCTTGCTATCAATCCGATGTTAGCGCCGTGTTTTGCAAATTCGCGCACCATTGCTCTTCCTAATCCGGCGGATGCGCCGGTTATAACTACCGTTTTTCCTTTAAAATCTTTTTTCATTTTTTTACTTTTATTATTGTGAATTGCGATTTTTTTATTATTTACTTTCAGGATTCTTTTTGTTGATCGCGTCAAAAACTAATCCTGCAGTAACTGCATAAACTAATTGATGTATCCCTTCTACTGCTATATCTTCAGGTTGTTCTTTGGTAATTGGTGGCGCTACTCTCAAAGCAGGAAGCATAATCATCTCGCCTCCCCAAACTGTTGTTAAATGAATGAGCGATGCCGGCAGTCCTTTTAAACCAAATAAACTCAACGTTCCGCGGATCAGCCCAAGTGAAGTGCCATAGAATAAATGAATTTCATTTGAAACTTTTTCACTTTTACTTTCTGTTACAGGTTTTATATCAAGCACTTCTCTTGCCGCTTTTGCCGGAGAATCACTGGATTTGCGACCAGTAATTTTCATCTCTATCCTTTGCGAAATGGTCATAGCAATGGTTCCAGCCAATCCAGCCATAAGACCGATTCCAATGGCTGTTCCTGCAGTCTTAAAAACATATTTATTCCGTTGTTTTTTCATAATATTCTTTATTTATTATCCTGTTTAATTTTTCCGCGCCCTACACTTCATTTTTGATAGAAAAGTTTTGAAAGTCTTCTTCCAAAACTTTTTTAGCTTCATGGTATTTGATGTGCATTACCCGGAAGTAATAACCATTATAAAATCTAAACATCTTTTTCCGTTTTTTAATTGAACAAAAAATTTTCAGTAAACAAACTTTTATGCAGCTTTTCTATTTTGCTTTTAGCTATCGTTTTTAACTTTTTTGCTTTTCCTTTTAGCAGCTAATAAACAACTAAACGCTATCAGTCCAATTATTGAGACCACTACTACTGCCCGCTTTACTGTAAGCGCCGGCGAATTCAATTTCATTCCATCCACATATTTTTTTTCAGGATAATCAATTGCTGATTTATATGATTCTCC
>JAHEZA010000160.1 GCA_023251335.1 Chitinophagaceae bacterium
TACGGTGCATAACAGCATAAGCTCTGGGTACCAAAAATGAAGTGCCCTGCGTGATCCAGGTGAGAAAATAGAAAGTTTTTTCCCATCGTTTATTCGTCGTGTACATTTGATGGGTAGCAAACCTGTGAAGGAAAAATGAATGAAAAAATAATGAAAAGAACCAGTGACAAAAGAAGAATACCAGGATAGCCGCCATTAAATGTATTTAGAATGTTTGAAAGCGCGTAAGATACGTTGAATCAGTTGAAGACGATTTTGATTATGGAATTTTAATTCGCTGCTGTAAAAATTGTATTAGTCATTTATGACAGGGAGCAGGCTATTCATCCAACTTTACTCTTCTCAATTCTAATAAATTCAAACCATTTGGTACGAAATTTTTAACATAAGGTTGTACCAGCCATATCAGCATATCATACCACAGTGGCACTACAGGTGCGTCGTTCATTACCAATTGATCGGCTTGCTGGTAAAGTTTGTACCGAATGGAATCATTCTTTTCGGATAATGCAGCTTCATATAATTTATCAAATTTTGGATTATGATATCTCGTATAATTTGGTGGCGCAGGATTCTTACTATAAAAAACACTGAGAAAATTTTCTGCATCGGGATAGTCTGCTATCCAGCTTCCTCTAAAAAATAATGCTTCTGATTTGGCAGTTTGTTCCAGCAACAAGCTCTTCTGCACCACTTCCACATCTATCTTAATTCCTATTTGCAAAAGTTCATTGGCAATATAGCTTGCAAAATCTGCATACAAAGGAACTGTCAAAAGCTTGAAGGATGGCAATCCCACACCATTAGGGTATCCGGCTTCTTTCAACAGTTCCAACGCCCTGGGCACATCATAATGATATCCATTTACCGCAGAAGAATCGAACGAAGGAAACGCTGCAGGAACAAAACCACTGGTGGCCGCAGTGCCGATAGAATTCCTGATGTAAAGCATCATCTTTTTTCGATTGAATCCGTAGTTGATTGCCTTTCTGATTTTGACATCTTTGAGCGGTGAATTTTTTACGATAGCCAAACTGCTGTCGCACAAGAATCCGAGATACTCAATCGTCAGCGCCTGGTGTGTAATCAACATAATTTTTCCCATCCAATCTTTGCGAAGCTTTCCTGCCTTGGTGAGTATTTCATCTTTAAAAGAAGGATCAATCTCATTTACGAATTCAAGACGCTTTTGCTGAAATTCCAGGAATTCTGTGGCCTTATTCTGAAGAAAAGTAATTTTGATACCATTAAGGTAAGGAAGCCTTTCGCCAGTGCTGTCTTTTTCAAAATAACCGGGATTTTTTTTCATGATCATCGCCTGGTCTTCTTCCCATGCCACCAGCTCAAAAGGTCCGGTACCACAAGGATGGCGGCGAAAGTCTTTGCCATATTTTTCAACCACTTCGTGTGGTATTACCGAGCAGTATTGCATGCTCATCACGCCGAGAATAGGATGAAAAGGTTTTATTAATTTTAATTGAAATGTAGTATCATCAACAGCTCTAAAAGGCTGTACTGTATCTACTCTTCCGTTGAATATCCATGCGCCGCTGCTGGCTGTAGCCGGATCCATGATTCTTTTGAAACTGTATTCTACATCGTAGGCCGTCATCTTTCTTCCTTTGCCATCGGGGAAGGCGTTGTTATCATGAAAAAAAACATCGTTACGTAAATGAAAAGTAAATGTGAGATTATCATCAGAGATATCCCAGCTTTTAGCAAGTGATGGCACCAGGTTCAGGTTGTTATCAGTCTGTACAAGCGTATTGTAAAGTTGATGCACCGCCCACATGATAGACTGATTTTTTGCAAAAGCAGGATCGAGTGTAGCAATGCCGGATTGTTCATTATAATGGAAAATATTTTTTGCTTTTTCATGGTGGGAGCAACCGACTATGCATGAAAAAAGAGTAAACAGCACGATTAAACTTAAACAACCAAATAAATTTTTCAACTGTAGCGGATTTTGTTTTTTTAACTTCATCTTTGTTTATAAAAAAATAAATTTAGTAAATGAAAAAGATAATTTCTGTTTTTAGTTGTCTGTTTATTGTTTTAAATATTTCTTTCGCACAACAATTCACCCATGCAGATACATTACGCGGCAGCAATGGGCCAGGCAGAGCGTGGTGGAACGCCACTAAATATGATCTTCATGTTAACTTTAATTTTTCCGACAGCAGCATAAGCGGGTATAATGTTATCAGTTATAAAGTTTTGGATCAAAAGCATCCTGATTTTTTTCAGATAGATCTGCAGGAGCCTATGATCATCGATTCAGTAATATTAGCAACAGGTTCCGAAAAATATCCGCTCAATAGAAAAAAACTTTCGTTTACACGTGAAGGTAATGCCTGGTTTGTTTATTTGAAAGGCAGTAATCCATTAACAGATAAGCACGAGCCGAATAAAATAATGATGATAACAAATAGCCCTAAACGCTCATCACAAGAACTAAATAAAGAAACGACTAATTTGTTGGTTTACTATCATGGCAAACCACGCAAAGCAAAGAACGCACCATGGGATGGTGGCTTTGTTTGGAAAAGAGATACCGGTGGCAATCCCTGGGTAACTGTTGCCTGCCAGGGGCTCGGGGCAAGTGTTTGGTATCCTTGTAAAGATTACCAGGGCGATGAACCTGATAGCGCCGAAATGCATTTTACCACCCCTTCTGATTTGGTAACGGTGAGCAATGGAAGACTGAGAGGAAAAATAGATAACGGCGATGGAACTACCACGTACGACTGGGCTGTAGTCAATCCAATTAATAATTACGACATTACTTTTTACATTGGTAAGCTGGTTCATTTTGGTGAAATATATAAAGGTGAAAAAGGTGACTTAACCATGGATTATTGGGTGCTTGATTCTAACCTGGCAAAAGCAAAAGTACATTTTAAAGATGCACCAAAAATGATGAAAGCTTTTGAACATTGGTTTGGACCGTATCCTTTTTATGCGGACGGATACAAATTAGTAGATGCACCCCACCTCGGAATGGAACACCAGAGTGCCGTTGCTTACGGCAACCATTATTTGATGGGTTACCTCGGGCGAGATCTTTCGCATACAGGATGGGGATTTAAATGGGATTTTATCATTGTTCATGAAAGCGGACATGAATGGTTTGGCAATAACATTACGTCCAAAGACCTTGCTGATATGTGGATACATGAATCATTTACCAATTATTCGGAGACGCTGTTTACGGAATACTATTATGGCAAGCAGGCGGGGACGGATTATATAGTTGGCGTACGAAAAAATATCGTAAATGATAAACCCATTATCGCCCATTATGGAGTCAACGAAGAGGGGAGTGGCGATATGTATTACAAAGGTGGCAATATGATTCATACCATTCGCCAGGTTATCAATAACGATGAAAAATTCAGGAAGATTTTAAGAGGATTGAATAAAACATTTTATCACCAAACCGTAACCGCGAAGCAAGTGGAAGATTATATCAATCAACAATCGGGCATTGATTTTTCAAAGGTGTTTGAACAATACCTTACTACTACTATTGTGCCCGCGCTGGATGTAAAATATGATGAAAATGGAAAAATATCCTACCGCTGGAACCATAATTGTGTGGCGGGTTTTGATATGCCGTTAAAGATTTATGATCAGAAAGGAAAACCATATATTATTCATCCAACAAAGGATTTTAAGCTGGCGCCGAAAGGAATGGAACACATTAAAATTGATGAGAATTACTACGTAACGATGAATGTCTCCGAGTTTTTTCGGTAACAGTAATTGTTGGCGCTAAAAAGAACTGAATACGAATTGCACTTAAATGTTTGTTTGCTGATAGCGGTTCAACACCGTGAGTGCTTCAATTTATTTTTTGCAGATATTTTATCCAGTTACCATAATTGATTGTTCGTTTCTGTCCGTCATCAAAAAATGGCGTTAATTCTTTATCTAACCAATTTTCAATTTCTTCATAATCCGATACTTTATTTTCAACTGCGGATGTTATATTGCTTTGGGTAGTAAAATACAAGATCAATTGTTCTTTGGTAAATTCAATTTCATTTTTAAATTTTTCTTCTTTAACGAATGTAAAGCCTTTATTAACCAGGTTTTCATTGGTCCATCCATATTCGTTATTCCGTTTTGGAGAAGGATATTTTTTCAAATAAATGTTCGGAAACCAATTGCTAAAATGTTCTACTTCCCGCATTTCGGAAATGAAATGATTTTCGTAAAGTATCAACCAAGACCTACTTTTCAACACCCGGTTTGCTTCCCGCAAAAACTGATCAATGTTAAACCAATGAACGCCTGATGATACGGTGATAAGGTCAAAATAGTTTTTTTCAAATGGTAAATTTTCTGCGGAAGCCTTTGCATATTTTATCTGTTGCGGATTTAAAGCGAGTTTTAGCATCTCGTCAGAAGTGTCTATTCCAAAAACATTTTCTGCAATATCTAAGAGTGCTGTCGTTGACATTCCTGTTCCACACGCAACGTCCAATGCATTTTGAAGTTTGTTTTGAATGTGCAGAAATTCCCTGATATGCTTAACTGTATTTCTGTGGAAGAAAGGTCTTCCTTTTGCATATCGTTCTGCTGCGCTTTTAGGACTAAAATAATTCATGATTTACTAAAATACAGTAAAGCAATAAATTTGAGTGATTTTAATTTGAAGCGCCGAAAAAGATCCTGTGAGGCTATAAATACAAATCTTTACTTTTTATCTGTTTACTGTTTGAAATAGATTCTGAAAGCGCGATAATATTTATTACACGTTGAACCGGAAGTGCATCACATCACCATCTTGCACCACGTATTCTTTTCCCTCTATTCTTAATTTACCGTTTTCGCGGCAGGCGGCTTCTGATTTATATTGTACGAAATCGTTGTAAGCAATCACTTCAGCTTTTATAAATCCTTTTTCAAAATCGCTGTGAATTACACCTGCCGCCAGTGGGGCTTTCCACCCTTTATGAATAGTCCAGGCCCTTACTTCCTGCACACCGGCCGTGAAGTAAGTAGAGAGATTTAAGAGATTATAGGCAGAATGAATCAAACGGTCCAACGCAGGTTCATCCATTTTATATTCCTCCATGAACATTTGCTTGTCTTCGGGATTTTCAAATTCAGCAATCTGCGCTTCTATAGCGTTAGTCATGATGATCACTTCCGCGCCTTCTTTTTTTGCAGCGGCTACCAACAGGTCCGAATATTTATTACCACTATGCATAGACGCTTCGTCCACATTGGCCACATATAGAACTGGTTTGTCTGTCAATAAAAAATTTTCAGCTATTACCAGTTTATCTTCTTTTGAAAGATCAATTGAAAGAATATTTTTTCCTTGTTCCAAATGGGCTTTACACTTTTTTAGAATTTCGAATTCTGCTTTTGATTTGGCGTCGCCGGTTTTGGCCATTTTCTCCGCGCGTGATAACTTTTTTTCTACGCTTTCCAGGTCTTTTAGCTGCAATTCTGTTTCAATAATTTCTTTATCGCTGATGGGATTGATAGGTCCTTCTTCGCGTAAGACATTTTCATCTTCAAAGCAACGGACTACGTGGATGATGGCATCCACTTCCCTGATGTTTGCTAAAAATTTGTTGCCCAAACCTTCACCCTTACTGGCTCCTTTTACCAGCCCGGCAATGTCAACTATTTCAATTTGCGTAGGAACAATTTTTTCCGGGCTCACCAATTCCGCCAGCACATTCAATCTTTTATCGGGAACATTTACCAGGCCTACGTTAGGCTCGATGGTACAGAATCGATAGTTACTTGCCTGTGCCTTTGCACTATTGCTGACTGCATTAAATAGTGTTGATTTTCCCACGTTGGGCAATCCTACAATTCCTGCGCGTAATGCCATGCTTTTTTTAGATTTTATGCTGTCTTAAAAATAGATTGCTTTTAAAAGCGCGCAAATATACCATGAAATATTTTTAATGAATTGTCGACAGTTGATTTGTTAATCGGAAACCGGTTATAAATGTTGCTTTACTATTAAGTGTAAATTGTTGCAAGTAAGAACATCAAAAATTAAGGATTTGCCAATTATGTTCGGGATATCTAATTTCGTTTTTTTCAAAAAAAAGATCGCCCGCTTGCGGGCGATCTCTGTAATAATTGCACAAAAATTCTATTGGGCCATAGGAGGCATGTCACTCGGTGAACTGTTGTCGTTCATGTTTTTGCGTTTGAAAAGACTAAAATCTGATTTACCAAATCTCCAGCTAACATTTAATCTCAG
>JAHEZA010000646.1 GCA_023251335.1 Chitinophagaceae bacterium
CCAGAATGGCTCTCGGGATTGGAGTCACCAGTTTATACATCGGCCTTGCAAAGAGCATTTCTATAAAGCTACGAATTTCACCTAACGTTAGCTTCGGAATTTATTTTCGCCTCCCGAAAAATGGGGAATAGCAGGCAACGTTTGTATTTATGTAATTACACGCAACTTCATTTTTTACAACTCTCTCATTCTCAGCGTCTGTTTTGTTCGTTTTTTGTATATTTGAGTTGCGTAAAGCCAATTACCAGTCCAAAGTAATATTTTTATTTAGTTCATCCAAAACATTCGGAATATTAAAGTTTCTCTTTTTACATGTAAATATTTCTCGGTCGTTTTGATGCTCAGGTGGCCTAACAGGTCTTTTATATAGCGGATATCTATTCCTTTTTCTAATAAGTGAGTAGCAAAACTATGACGCAAGCTGTGGATGCCTACATCCTTATTTATTCTTGCCCTTGTTTTTGCATCGTGAAAAATTTGTTGTGCGCTTCTTATACTGTAAGACTCGCCCGGCTTTTGAGGATTTTCAAAAACATATTTTGAAGGCATCGGCCGGCAGCTTTTTAAATATGCCCTTAATACGTCTAATAATAAAATTCCCAGGCCTACATACCGGTCTTTTTTCCCTTTAGCTTTTTGTATAAACAGTTGCATCCTGTCGCTGTCTACATCTTTTATTTTCAGATTAATTACTTCGCTTACTCTTAAGCCCGCGCTATAGGCAGTAAATAAAATCGCGTTCCATCTTGCAATGTTTTATATTCGGTTTCTTTTCCTGAATTTCCAATTAGTATTACTTTATTGATCCCTCTCATAATATCAGAATGAATTCGTTTTTATTTTTTCTAAAAAGCAGGTCTTTCTTCCGGTTGATATAGCTTCGTTTTTCTGTATCACAGTTAGTATAGTATCAAATTTGATTTAACCTGTGTAAAGCTACTTTCCAGAAAAAAATGACCATGTTAACAAAATGCTGAGAATCAGCTATTAATGTAAGGATAGATAAAAATAAAAAAGGATCACCAATTGGTAATCCCTACTTAAGAGGTCCCGAGCGGATTCGAACCGCTGTAGAAGCTTTTGCAGAGCTTTGCCTAGCCACTCGGCCACAGGACCATTTTTTGGCGCACAAAAATAGGTAAATTTTATTTAGAAAAATTCTGTTCAGAAACATTTTGTTTTAATAGCAGATTTCGTCCTTTCGAAAGCATAGTTTTCTGAAAGCATTGCGTAATTGCTTATTCAACGACGAAAAATATTCATTATATTTAGCAGGCCTTAAAACCAAATTGAACTACTCAAAAAAATACGAGAATTAATCAGGATATTTCAGCACACTTGCTAAAATGAATCGGCCAGGATTGGGAGAGTTCGCATTTAAAATAATTCGCAAAAGATGAAAAAAGTTTCCATTATTATTACGCTGTTTTTTATGTTTAAGCTTACGCATGCCCAGACAGGTGCTTCTAAAAAGATAATGCAACAATTAATAAAAGAAAATTTCTCGTTAGCGGATACGCAATACCGTTATATGATGACATTGATACCTGCGGACAGTTTGCCACAATCTTATGAAGAAAAAGACAACAAATTTATATCAAAGGAAATCGAATGGTGGTGCGCGGGTTTTTATCCCGGCTCGCTGTGGTATATTTATGAACAGACAAATGATGAGGTAATTAAAAAAGAAGCAGAAAGATCCATGAATTTGCTGGTGCCTAATCAAACAAACACCGGCACTCATGATTTGGGTTTTATGATGTATTGCAGCTTTGGTAACGCTTACCGGCTCACAAAAGATGAAACATATAAAGACATTATTTTTCGTTCCGCGCAATCATTGTCAACAAGATACAAGCCCTCTATAAAAGCAATTCAAAGTTGGAACAGCAATAAATATTTTAAATGCCCTGTTATAATTGATAATATGATGAACCTTGAAATGCTTGACTGGGTGAGCGATAATGGGGGAGATAAAAAGTATAGAGAGATTGCAATCAATCATTCCAACACCACGTTGAAAAATCATTACAGACCGGATTATAGTTCTTATCATGTGGTAGATTATAATTTGCAAACCGGAGGTGTAATTAGAAAAGCCACCTGGCAGTGCG
>JAHEZA010000647.1 GCA_023251335.1 Chitinophagaceae bacterium
ATAATCGGATCAACATGCAACTTTATTTCACCCAGGAACGAATAACTCCTTATATCTCATCATCGGCGCCCACCGTCAATACGAGGGCAGGCGTGCTATTGAGAATTTCATTGGCGCCTTCGCCACCAAAAACGTCAAAGGTTCAAAATCAACCAAATCAACCTAAATAATTAAGTATCGGAGGTTTGGAAGTACAATACTACCGAAGGTGAGTAATTGCCTTTTAATGCAAAAACGGATTCATGATTCTTTCAGGCTGTCAGCAGGTTACACCGCTATCTTCCTATTACTTTTGCCGGAAAGCTTTGCCGTTTCAGTAAAGATATCAATACATTTTTTCCAATAAGACGCCTTTTTAAATGAGCGCATCATTTTAAAAGGATCATCTTTACTTTCATCAAAAAAGACAAAGTTGATACCAGGAACCCCTTTTTCAAACTGGCACTGTAAATATATTTTGCTTATGTGCTTCGTGACTTTATCCCGGTCCTTTTTTAAAGAACAGTTCAGAAGGTCTCGCATGTCAACGAGGTGGAATTGCTTTTTTGATGTGCTGTTAATTAGAAAAACTAATTTGAAATTTAGCCTGTCTATTCCGATCATGTTTCCCCGGACAATTTGTTTTTTATCAATCGAGAGATTATTTTTAATTGCGAAATCTTCAAATCGCTTTCTCAGTTTTTCTCTTTTTCTTTTTCTTTTTTTGACTCTTGCCCATGCAACTGCCATTACAACCGGCACCAGGATGAGAATAAGAAATATGGGAATATAATATACGTAGTTCATGATCAAAATATTTGATGGTGTTTCTTAAGGAAGATCCGAATTTGTCACTTCCATAATTTTAAAATCTTTTTTACCCGCCGGTACATTCCAGCTAACTTTGCGGCCTTTTCTAAAGCCGATAAGGGCGGTACCTATTGGAGCCAATACTGAAATCTTTTTTTGTTTGATATCAGCCTGTTGAGGCAACACGATTGTTATTTCAAGGTCTCTTTTTGTTTCAAGGTCCTTAACCTTTACCGTAGAACCCAGGCGAACGACATTAGATGGAAAATCTTCCGGATCTACTATTTGAGCTTTTTTAATTTCTCCATATAATTTACTGAAATTTTCCTTTTCGTTTACCTGCATTCCGTGCTGGTTTTTGACGTAACTGTTTAAAATTTCAAAATCTTCTTTTAGAAGTATTACATCGTTGGCGATTAGAGTTGTTGTTGACATAGTTGTTAATTTTTATTATGAAATATATTTGGGTAAAAAGAATTATTGCATTTGAAAAAATGCAATTTTCTTATTGATTAATTGATTAAAAAACAAATAAAACGAAGTGGAGAATCCCCGTAACGCTTATAATTAAATATGGTACGGGGCTAAATATTCTAAGACTTTAAGCCTTGGGTAAAGAAACTGATTCAATAGACGAGTTTCTTTGATATTACATGCACAATCAGGCGCGTACGTATTTTTAGTACGCAAAAACAAGTCCTGTATGTATTGTAAAAATCGCATGTTTTATAAAAATACAAAATTAAACGAAGCAGTCCAAAAGCATTTTTGTTTTAGGGAATGATTTAAGAATTTTTAACGAATAGGTTTTTCGCTGGCTTCTTCATCTAAATAGGAATTGCCCTTTTTTGTTGGTTCACTGCCCATCATTGAACGGTCTTTATTTTCTATTCTAAAATCCGTTTCTCACGGTCTGAATGAATTTTTCTACTCCTTGTCTGATGCTTGTTGCGGTGCTGGTATGGTTATTTACCAGTATAGAAAACAGAAGAAGTTTATTTTTCTTTGTATATAAAAAACCACTTAAAGCTACCACGCCATTTAGCGTTCCTGTTTTTACAAAAATATAACCACTGTCTGCGCGATAATAGCTACTAATGGTTCCCGTGCCACCAGTGGGTAAAATATTTTTTATTCTTTCCATTCCAAAATCGTTTTTCATTCTGTTTAGAATGAAAATAAAGTCCTTCGGGGAAAATAAATCGTAACGACTCAATCCTGAACCGTCCACCCAATGCGGCTTCTGAGGCATCCCGCTATAATCTGTCGCTAGCAAAGTATCAATAACTTTCCGGTCATTCATGGTGCCGGTTAATTGCT
>JAHEZA010000648.1 GCA_023251335.1 Chitinophagaceae bacterium
AAAATTTACACAAAAACGGGAGATGCCGGAAAAACCAGCCTTATCGGTGGTACCAAAGTTTTAAAGAGTGATCTGCGTATTGAAGCTTACGGTACCGTGGATGAACTAAACTCTCATATCGGTTTGGTGTCTGATTTTTGCAACGATGATAAATCGAAAACTGTGTTGAAAGAAATTCAGGACCGGCTGTTTACAATTGGATCAGAGCTTGCATGCGACCCGGAAAAAAATATAAATATGCCAATTCCTGATTTGCATGAAAGCGATATTAAATTGCTGGAAGACGAGATGGACAAGATGGACGAAGAACTACCGGTCATGAAAAAGTTTATTTTGCCGGGCGGTCTTCCTGTCGTTTCATTTGCGCATGTAGCCCGCTGCGTATGCAGGCGCGCAGAAAGATGTTGCGTCAGGCTAAAAGAAAATGGCGGCGAAGTAAATCCATTGATCATCAAATATATTAACCGGCTAAGCGATTATCTTTTTATACTGGCGCGATATATTGGAATGAAAAATAACGCAACTGAAATAATATGGAATGCGCGTGTGTGAAAAACGGTACTAAAATAAAAAAGGTAATATTTGTTCGTTTACTAAGTGAAGTTGTTGGTTTTCTGCCATCGAATTCTAAAATGCCATGTTCTGAATTTATTCTCTTCACCTGATTTTTCTTCAATATCAAACAGATGGGAAGCGAGTAAAAATAAAAATTTCCTTTTTTTGTTGGTTCACTGTGCAATTAATTTATGGCAAAGCAAAAGCCACATAAGCATCTCCCGATATTTTGTTTAGTTTGCCACCGCCACATGCTATTACCACATATTGCTTTCCGTTGACCGCGTACACGGCAGGTGTAGCAAACCCCGCGGCAGGCAAATCCGCTTCCCACAATAGTTTGCCGGTTCTTTTATTGAAAGCCCTTATTTTATGATCGCTGGTAGCGGCTATAAACAACAAACCTCCTGCGGTTACGACGGGCCCTCCATAATTTTCAGTACCGGAATGAATGCCTTTTGCTTTTAATTCGGGGTAATTTCCCAAAGTATCTTTCCAAACAATTTCGGCAGTATTTAAATTGATTGCGGTCAATGTACCCCATGGCGGCCTGATCGCGGGATAACCTTCTTTGGTAAGAAACTTATTATATCCCGTGCTTGTGTAAGGAAGTTGTAAATAAGGATTTTTTGGCATAGCCATTTCTATAAATTTTTTATCTTGATCGGATTTTGAATCGAGAACAAAAGAGGCCAAAGCATCTTTCTCTTCTTCAGAAAGCCTGTTGAATGCAGGCATCATTTTACGGCCATTCGAAATCAATTGTTCAAAATCGTCGTCTTTATATTTTCTATTCACTCCGATTAAAGAAGGATAACTTCCGCTGCCTTTTCTATCAGGCCCATGGCAGGCAACGCAGTGCTGAATGTACAATCTTTTTCCAGCCTGAAAATAGGTTTCGTGTATGGGTTCCTGTTGTTTCACATCTATCATCGTCAGCACCCATGGCATTTCATTAGCATTCACGTATAAAATTCCTGAAGAAGGATCGAACGCAGGCCCGCCCCATTCCGCACCGCCATCAAAGCCAGGAAATATAATTGTTCCTTCTTTGGAAGGGGGATTAAAAATGTTTCCGGTTTTGTAGCCTGCGAGTCTTTTTTTGATATCATTATAAGAAGAATCTGAAATCAGATTATTCAGATCAGATTCACTCACAAGCTGCCTTGCAAAAGGCTTTGGAAGCGTAGGTACCGGCTGGGTAGGTGATGGCTTTTCACCGATAAGCTCCGTTTGTGTGGGGACGGGAATTTCATTAATGGGATAAACAGGATCGCCGGTTTCACGATTAAATAAAAACACAAACCCACTTTTAGTAGTTTGTGCCAACGCGTCTATTTTCTTTCCGTCTTTTGTAATGGTAACCAACAAAGGAGCTGTTGGAAGATCTCTATCCCACATATCATGATGAACGGTTTGAAAATGCCAGATACGTTTTCCGGTTGCGGCGTCTAAAGCCAATATGGAATTTCCAAAAAGATTATTGCCCAATCTTTTACCGCCATAAAAATCAAATGAGATAGATCCCGTCGGAACAAAAACAATTCCTCGTTT
>JAHEZA010000161.1 GCA_023251335.1 Chitinophagaceae bacterium
GTTATTATAACCGGCAATGCATGTTTTGCAGATGCATTTATAATCAACAATAAATTCAGCACACACGTTTGCGGACTTGGGTTTGATGCAAAAGTGGCACATGATTTTGCAAAACACAAAAAGCGCGGATTAAATAGTTATACTAAACTTGCCGTAAAAAATTTTCTGTCGGCCAAAACATTTCATTTTATTGTTGAGGCGAATGACAAGGCTTTTGACGTGGACGCTTTTTTAATTTGTGTTGCCAACAGCAATCAGTTTGGAAATAATTTCAAAATAGCTCCCAGGGCCAGCATTAGCGATGGTTTGTTGGATATAGTGATTTTAAAAAAATCAAGTAAGCCGGGGGCTGTATTCTCTTTTGTAAATCAGATACTGACCGGAAAAGTCAGAAGCATACATAGAGAAGATTTTCAAGAGCAGAATGTTCTTTATTTCCAATCTAAAAAAATAAGAATAAAAAATCCGGGATTGGCTTTGCTCCACATAGATGGCGACCCGGCGGAAACTGCTGAACAATTCTTAATTGAAATATTACCTGCTGCGTACAAACTTATTCAACCGCAATCAAAATAAAAATTCGGATTATTTGTCTGTTTACTGGTAAGGCAGGTTCATTTACTGTTCGGGGCCAGCTTCTAAAATATTTTTTATTTGCTGAAACGCTTCTACATTATTTTCGCGTTTTAGAGACGCTTTCAGTTCTTTCTTTTCCCTGGCTGTTAAGTGGAAATTCATGGGCACGCCCGTGTCAGCAGTTTGGGGAATATACATAAGTGAGACCCGGTGAATCTTCCCGCCAAAATCATTTTTTAAATAAGATAATTCATCGTCTTCAAAATAATCCTGGAGCGTGAACCAATTGGATTGCATCATGGTAAAAGGGTTTGTAATAATACCGGATATACCTCCGCTTTTATAATCGCTGTCCCAACTACCTTTCTTCCGGGCGCGCACCTGAATTATTAAAATACCTCTTGTATTTTGATTGATCCAGTCTTTAAATGCATGTAAAAAGCGAAGAGAAGTTTCCTGTCCCATGTTATCGCGCAACCCGGCATCCATTACATCGACAATAGGTTTTGACGGAAGCCAAACGCTCGGCAAAACATAAGGGTAGGTTGCATTCATCCGCAAAGCCGTCAGCATTCTTAGATTCAGCGGATTCATATCTTTAAACATAGCCGCAAAATCAATGGCATCAGGACCGGCCATTTTAGTGGTACTGTCTACGAATTCCGATTGCATCATAAAACTGATAGGCTGAGAGCATATCAGCATTTTCTTAAAATCTCTTGTGACCGTGGCGCTTAGAATCATTAATGGTATCTGGGCTTTTTTTTCGGCACTGCTGTAAAAGCCAATTGGTTTATCTAATACATGCTTCGTATTGTGATCTAATTTCTCTTCAAAAGCATAGCCACGATCTTTTACATAACGGTAACCACCAAACGTAAATTTCTGAGAGGGTGAAATAAGATCGCGAGCGATCAAAGTAGAAAACACAGGATTTAGCAAGTCTTCAGAAATATTGCGCAGGTATTCTTTGTTTCTTAGATTGATGTTTGCGCCATTCATTTTCAGGCGATCCAACTCGCGAAAGTAGGCAGCCGCAAGCATTCCGCCGGAAGCTCCCGTCATTAGCATCGTCTTTTTCATGATAGCACCGTTAGTGATGCTGTCTAATTCCTGTAACACATTCATCGAAAATCCAGCACTTCGTACGCCTCCACCACTAAAATCAAAAACTATCATTAGCGGTTTTTCCTCACGCTGGTTTTCTTTCCAGTGATTCAGGATCGAAATCATATTTTCCTTATCAGCGTCTATTTTCGCCGGAGTATTTAGTGATTCAAGGCCTTGTAGGGAATATTCGGGCCTTGGCCGCTGGTCATAATTAAGTCCATAGGCTTTATTCCTGGGGTCTATCACATCATATTTGTAAAGGATATTCAGAACGGCATAGAGCAAAATCATAAACAACACACTCCAGCTTCCGAGAAAATAAGAGAGTGCGCCAATGACGGCAATTAATATGGCAAAAAAGAGAAAAATACTTGCTGCCGCCGGTATTTGGAAAAATCTGTTATCAAGAAAAAATGCCAGGAAAATCAGGAATAGAAATGCCAGGAAGATGGTAAGCATGGCCGAAATGTGATGTCTCTTAAAAATAGCATCTAAAAAATTTTGGCTGTAATGCAATACTGGTCGCACTTTTTTTACCCTGAATCGCGTGCTGAGATAATTTTTTACCGGTAAGCCAAAAGTGTCAGTCAACACTTTCTCTTCTGGGGTTTCAGGAATTTTGTTCTCATCAAAATCTAATATACCAGGGTCAAATGTTCTGACTATTTGCCTGTCGGCCGAAAAAAAGTAAGCAAATGAAACCAGTATCAGCAGAAGAAAGCCTCCGAAAAAACCCGCAGTGATGAGAAGAAAACCCGATAACGGAATTAATTCTTTCCATAAATCAAAATGCAATGCTTCGAAAAAATAGAGAATTAAAAATGCCAGCGGAACAATACTGTTATTGATGCAGTATTTAAAAAAAGGCTTTGAACTGGTCGCCAAAAAACGAAAACGGCTGCTGTGTAAAATGAAGGTGGTAATATTCCAGCTCATGATGAAAATTCCGGTACACACACCGGTGATAGCAGCGCCACCGGCGTTTACATTTCCGAGGTATTCAGGAGCTAAGAATAAGGCATTCGCTCCAAAAAATTTCATGAAATTTCCGGAGATTGTCAGGAAAAGAATCAACCAAAGGATTAATAAAACCTGCGACTTTCTAAAATGAAGAAGTAATAGTTGTATGGGGAATGAATAATAAAAATTGGAAACAAACTTCTTCATCACAAATGTTGTTGCAAAGTTTTTATTTTAAAAATACCGGTGCTGCCCCATTGATATGCGTATAATATATACCATAAAAATCATTGACATTAAAAATAGTATCGCTACCAGTTGATGTGCAACGCCAAACCAAACCAGGTTATTGCGATAAGGAGAAAGAACAACGGTAGTGATGCCAAGCACCACCTGCAGTAAAATAAGCGCCAGCGGAAGAAATTTGGCTTTGGAAAATAGCGCGCTTCCAACAAATTTTTTAGCTTGTATGGTCCAGATAATTACAAGAATCAAAAGTGTATAAGCAAATCCGCGGTGAATAAACTGTACCATTATTTTATTGTCAATAAAGTTTTTCCAGCCAGGTGTAATTTGGTACATGGTATCGGGTATCCAATGCCCATTGATAGTAGGCCATGTAGGTGCAGCCGTGGCCGCATGTAGGCCGGCCATAAACGCGCCATAGATCAATTGAAAGAAAAGGATAATAACTATCGCCCGGGTAAATCTTTTTAAAGGTTTATTGATGACTTTCATATTTGAAGGCACCGAGATACTTAACGCAAACCAAAACGTATAACAAAGCAATACGAGGGCTGTAATAAAATGGGTAGCCAGCTTGATGTGATCAACAAATAACATCTTAGGTACCAGGCCACTTGCCACCATTATCCATCCAATGGCCCCCTGCACGGCGCCGAGCAAAAACAAAATAATAAAAGGAATGATCATATCCTGTTTGAATTGCTTCTTTAGTAAAAAATAAAAGAAACCTACCAGGAAAACAATTCCCATCAACCGTGCCCAGGTACGATGCAACCATTCCCAAAAAAAAATAGATTTAAAATCGCTTAAAGAAAAATCTGCGTTAATGTATTTGAATTGGTCCGTTCCTTTATATTTTGCAAATTCAGATTGCCATTGGGCTGCATTGAGCGGCGGCAATGCGCCGGTAATCGGGTTCCATTCGGTAATGCTCAGGCCGGATTCTGTAAGCCTGGTAATGCCACCTAAAATGATCTGAATCACCAACATAAACACACCGAGATATAGCCATTTTGCTACATTTTTGTTGGGGCTTTTTAGAATAATTTCAGCCATTGTAATTATTTCTGTTTTTCAAAAAAGATATTGATTTCAAGCAACGCAAAGGTAATTGCATTGAGGATATATTTCATTTTCAGGTCAATATAAAGAATATGTTAGAAATTTGGCGCAATCAAATTAAAATATGCGAATTATTTTTGTAGAAAATTATTGAATTGTTACTTCCTTTTTATCATAATAAATTTATTGAGGCCGGCGTAGATGAGGTAGGGCGTGGATGTTTCGCTGGCCCTGTGTATGCCGCTGCAGTTATTCTTCCTAAAGATTTTTACCATCCACTGTTGAATGATTCAAAAGCACTCACCAAAGAAGAAAGGAATTATCTAAAACCAATCATTGAAAAACAATGTTATTCTTTTGCGGTGGCAAGTGTTACGAACTTAGAAATAGACCGCATAAATATTTTACAGGCTTCTTTTAAAGCAATGCATCTTGCCATTAACCAACTTGCCTCTATCCCTGAACTTTTATTGGTTGACGGAAACCGTTTTAAATCTCATAAAAAAATACCACACCAGTGCATTATAAAAGGGGATGGTATCTACGCTTCGATAGCTGCTGCCAGCGTGTTGGCCAAAACATACAGAGATGAATATATGGAAAATCTTCACTGGAAATATGAAATGTATTGCTGGGATAAAAACAAGGGTTACGGCACACGTGAGCACCGGGATGCTATAGCAATTCACGGCTTATGCCCCTATCATCGAAAGAGCTTTAATATTTGGGGTGAAACTGAAATTGAGTTGGCATGAAATGATAGGGAGCGTGGTCTTCTGGTGCTGAACAAAAATCTTCTTTTTTTCTTCGTTTACTGCACACCTTAGTATTCACTTCCGCATGCTCCTTTTGTGAACCCGGGAAAATCTTCTACTTTAGCATTTTAATCTTATGGCTAACACGAAAAAAATATTCACACTGGCATTGCTGACCTTTTGGTTACCTACTCTCGCGCAGCAGGTTGATTTCAAATCATCCAATTTGCCGATTGTAGTTATCAATACACACGGACAAACAATTCCGGACGAGCCAAAGATCGACGCGGATATGGGTATTATCAACAATGCAAGCGGTGCAAGAAATAATTTGACAGATCCTTTTAATGAGTTTAATAGCAAAATTGGCATAGAGGTCCGCGGCCAGTCTTCTCAGATGTTTCCGATGAAATCGTATAGTATCGAGTTGAGGGATAGTAATAATGATGATATGGATGCACCCTTATTTGGACTTCCAAAAGAAAGTGACTGGGTGATGTATGCACCATATACCGATAAAACTTTGATGCGCAATTTTTTGGCTTATACCATGTCAAATAGCCTTGGTCGTTGGGCTGCGCATTGCCGATATGTGGAAGTGGTTTTAAATGGGCAATACATAGGAATATATGTATTTATGGAAAAGATAAAGCGAGGAAGCGGAAGGGTAAGCATTGCTAAACTTAAGCAAGATGATAATTCCGGTGATAATGTAACAGGAGGATATATTTTTAGTATAGACAAGGACGCTGATGCATGGTTTTCTTCGTATCCTCCGCCTAATTCTACCGTGAAGTCCATTCGTTTTGCTTATGTATATCCCAAAGCAGAAGATATCACAACCCAACAGGCTGCTTATATAAAAAAAGATGTTGACGATTTCGAAGGTGCCCTTGCAAGCGCTAATTTTCAGGACACCGCGAAAGGTTTTAGAAAATATGCCGATGAAAATTCGTTCATTGATTATTTTATTGTAAATGAAATAAGCCGGAACGTAGATGCATACCGCATCAGCAGTTTTTTTCACAAAGATAGAAACAGCATCAATCCTAAAATTATTGCAGGCCCGGTTTGGGATTATGACATAGCATTTAGAAATGCCAATTATTGTGTCGGCAGCGATACTACGGGCTGGGCTTACCAGTTTAATTATGTATGCAAAGATGATGGCCACCAGGTTCCTTTTTGGTGGAACCGGTTTATGCAGGACAGTTTATTCAAAGCACATTTATATTGTCGTTGGACAGAAGTAAGATCCACGGTACTAAGCAATCAAAACATTAACCATTGGATAGATTCGATTTATAACGTGGTAGGTGAGGCAGAAAAGCGGCATTTTACCCAATGGCCTGTTTTGGGAAAATATATATGGCCCAACCCGCAGCCAATTCCTTCCACTTATGCCGGTGAAATCAGCACGTTGAAATCCTGGCTTGCTGCGAGGCTCTCATGGCTTGATCGCAACATAGAAAAAGCGGGACCGTGTGCGGCCCTGCC